>CAVOCL010000018.1:0-13383 GCA_963694185.1 Dehalococcoidia bacterium | reverse complement strand
CCTGAATCGATTCGAGCGTGTCCTTACCCTGGCAAAGCAAAACCATGTTGCCGACAACTACATAGTCGAAATACTTCGGATACCCGCAGCGACCAACGTGGTGACCACCGCTGGAATCGCACCGACGTCGATCGCTCAAGCCCTCCTGCCATCGTTGATCGGCGGCGTACAGCGATGCGTCCGCTCCCGTTGCCTCGTCCGCATATTCCACGCCGATTTCACTGGCAGCTTCGTGTGAGAAATAGAATCGTGCCTCGTACTCAAGCCGATCGTAAGGATCGAGACCGTAGAAGCCGTAGTGAACTGAACTCACACCGTCCAGATCAGCAATATCGTACGTTTTAGATTTCTTGAACCCGGCGGCTTCTAGATCAGCAATGGAGTACGCACGCTCGGTGTCTTCAAGAGCGATTATCAGCCCATATGTCGAAAAACCCACGCCGCACGACGTCATGGCATTCGCAAAACTTTGAACCTGAGCGCCGTTCAGCGTTGCGCCATACCCGGCAGCAAACGATTCGCCCAACTCGCCTGCCATGCACGCTTCATCTCGTGAAACGTAGCTAACCCCGTCACCACCAGAGCCCGCGGAATCATCGTCATTTAGTCCGCTCAGCACCATGACCTCTTCCTGAGTCATGCACGCAATGAACCCCTCCATCGCTAACTGCACAACTTCGCTTTGTGGCTCACCGTCTCCAATCATGAGTTCTGATAGTGCACCTTCGGGAACATCTACCAACAGTGATTCCAAACACGCCATCGACGAACCGCTAAACGATCCCGAAGCCTGCTGGATTTGCCCTGCGATAAAGCCAACCACGAGTTCATTCGAGAAACACCCCGCAAGTACGGATTGCTCGCGCGCCGTCGAATCCGCACCTCCTGCCAGTTCGGCCAATCTCGACTCGCCCAACGAACTGATCAGGCAGTCAGCATCGGCCGCTGGCATCTGCGCAAGGAACCCTTCGAAATCTTCTTGCGGTGCAACCGTAATCACCGAAATCGAAGGTGTTGGAGTTATGGGCGCTGGCGTACGAGTAGACGTCGGCGGAATAGCAGTCGGTTCGGCAGCGCTACCTCCGCAGGCACCGAACACGAAGGCCAACAGCAATCCAACCGATACTAAAAGCACTCGACGGTTCATCTAATCCTCAGCCAGCCCGTTTTTCGCCCCACAGGCGATCTACATACGATCCTTCACGAATACAGCGATCTCACGGGGGCTCATGCGACCCACCTGCGTGGTTGCATACAACGAAGCGGCAACTTCGCCACCCGGCCTGAGAATGAACTCGGCAGGTTGAACAATCACTAGGTCTTTTCGTTCGCCCTGAACTGCCCCGGCGGCCGCGATGTCGGCTTCCGTGATTCCAAACCCAACCGGGAACGACAACTTACTATCGGAAACGGTCTTACGTGCCGCGGCTTCAGCGTCGGTGCTTACTGCGATCACCTTGATCCCCAAACGGTTCAGCAAACGATACTGCTCTTGAACTGCGTCTAACTGACGCACACAGTAGCCTCACCAGCCGCCCCGGTAGAACAACACGTATGCTCAGGAATCCTTCACGTCACCCGGCAACGAAATCGATTCACCCCGTGGAAGGGCAATCTCCATATCCGGAAACTGATCGCCCGGCATCAACATCGTCATAAATAATTTCTCCCCTAAAAACTAGTTTCCGCTAAGGCTTTTGATCAGTCTTAAACGCAACGTGGCACAGGTACCCGGCGTCGAGAATAGCGTTGACCGTTTTACGATCGTAAGAGGTGCGCTTCGTATTCCGATTAATACGAGAACGTTCGCTTTTTGCTGAACCGTGATTTGGCGAGCCCGAAGATGAATCGCTCAATTCGCTGGCCTGACGACGATGTTCACAAGCCTGCCCGGCACGTAAATCTCTTTGACGATCTTCATGCCTTCAAGGTGACGAACAACGTTTTCAGCTGACTTGGCAGCGGCGATCGCACCTGCAGCATCGATATCCGCAGCTACTTCTACCTGATCACGCAGCTTGCCTTGAACTTGTACAGCAAGCGTGATCGTATCGGTAACGGTCAACGACTCGTCGAATTTTGGAGACAGCTCAAGGTGAATCGAATACGAATGGCCAGTTCGCTCCCAAAGCTCTTCGGCAAGATGCGGAGCAAGCGGAGCCGTGTGCAATAGCAGGCGGTCCACTCCGTTTCGCCACGCTGAAGCAGATACCTTCCCGGCTTCGTAGGCGCGAATCAACGCGGTTGTGAACTCCATGAGTGCAGCGATAGACGTGTTGAACTTGAACGCATCCATATCGGCAAGCACGCGCTGGGTAGTCGAGTGTGAAATCCGATCAAGATCGCGCTCGGCGGCTTCGTCACCGGTACTCCCCAGAGACGATTCGTCACGCTGTGCGACATCCCAAATCCGCCTCAACCAACGAGTGACTCCGTTGATTCCAGAATCCGACCAGTCGCCGCCCTGATCCCACGGCCCAAGGAACATGAGATAGCAGCGAAGCGTATCGGCGCCATGGCGTTCGACAACCGGATCGGGCGGAAGCGGATTCGACCGCTTTGAGATCTTTCCGCCGTCTCTGGTCAGCATCCCCTGGTTGGTCAGCTTGGTGTACGGCTCGTCGAAATCAACATACCCAAGATCACGCAACGCCTTATTGAAAAAGCGGGCGTAAAGCAGATGCATTACCGCGTGTTCGGCTCCGCCCTGATACGCGGCAACCGGTGCCCACGCACTAACCTGTTCATCGTTGAACGGGTCTTCGCCGGGGTTCGGACTCGCAAAGCGCAGGTGGTACCACGACGAGCAAACGAAGGTATCGAGAGTATCGGTTTCTCGCTTGGCTGCCTTGCCGCAGTCGGGGCAGGTCGTATTCAGGAAGTTTGGATCCTTCGTCAACGGCGACTTGCCATCAGCATCGAACTTCAAGCTTTCCGGCAACAGTACCGGCAGATCTTTTTCAGGAACTGGAACCGCTCCACAGTCATCACAGTAGATGATCGGAATCGGTGTGCCCCAGAATCGCTGGCGCGAGATCAACCAGTCACGCAGGTGATACGTGATAGTCCGATCGCCCCACTTGTTCGCCTCGATCTTATCGGCGATGGCATCTTTACCCTCGGTGCTCGGCAGGCCGTCGAACTCGCCCGAATTTACCTGCGTACCAGCTGGAATCCACGCCTCTTCAAGCTCTCCGCCGTCCCAATTGGGCGGTGCAACCACAACGCGAATCTCAAGGTCGTACTTCTTGGCAAATATGAAATCTCGCTGATCGTGAGCTGGCACACCCATCACAGCACCCGTTCCGTACGTTGCCAGCACGTAATCGCCAATCAGCACCGGAACGCGTTCGCCGTTTAGAGGATTAATGCAGTAGGCACCAATCTCGACCCCGGTCTTCTCACGCTCGGTCGATGTGCGTTCTATCTCGGTCTCTCTCGCGGCCTTATCAACGTAGGCATCGACTGCCGCTTTATGGGAAGGCTGGGTCAGCTTTTCAACCAACGGATGCTCAGGCGCAAGCACCACGAACGTCACGCCGTATACCGTGTCGATCCGAGTCGTAAAAGTGTCTATCTGCTCACCGGGAGCGAACTCACTAACATCGAAACCAATCGTTGTTCCTGTCGAACGGCCGATCCAGTTCCGCTGCATTGTTTTGATCTTCTCGGGCCAGTCGAGCTGGTCGAAATTGAGAAGTTCGTCGGCATATTTGGTAATCGCAAAGTACCACTGCGGCATCGAGCGCTTGATCACGGCAGTACCGCATCGCTCACACACGCCGTCTTTCACTTGCTCATTTGCAAGAGTGGTCTGATCCTTGGGACACCAGTTCACCTGTCCGTTTTTTCGGTAGGCGAGGCCGTTTTTCAGGAACTGTAGGAAGAAGTACTGGTTCCACTTGTAGTACTCGGGATCCGACGTTACAAGCTCACGTGTCCAGTCGTAAGACGCACCCATTTCTCGGAACTGGCGGCGCGAGTTATCGATATTTTTATAGGTCCACTCTCGGGGATCGGCGCCGCGTTCTATCGCTGCGTTTTCTGCCGGCAAGCCGAACGAATCGAAGCCCTGCGGGTGCATGACGTTGTAGCCCTGCATGCGCTTGAACCGGGCGTAGGCGTCCGATCCGGAGTACTGGAACCAGTGACCCATGTGGATATCGCCCGATGGGTACGGAAACATGACCATCGAGAGGTAGTTTTCTTTGCCTTCAACGTGATCGACAGCATTGTAAATGCCGTCTCGTTCCCATTTGCTCTGCCACTTTTTTTCGATATCAGCAGGCGTGTAGCGGTTGCGATCGTTGCTCGATTCACCGCTGTCTGAACCTGATCGACTTGTACCCGTTGTAGTCAAAAAATCGTTTCCGGACTTGTTCGTAGACTTCGTTCGCCAGAGTGACGTGCAATTGGCGATCAAACCAACTTAGCTCTCTTAAGCGCGCCCGTCACACATACGAATGGTGAATTTTAGCAATCGTGACGGCAGATGGGGTCTTCCGTAGTCACAGCTGGAGCCACCTCTCACCAGCGTTCGCATGACTCAGCAACGCACGCGGTCGTGTAGTTGAGATCGAGTCTTGGCATATATGAACGCTTTGGCTACCAACACCGAACCGCCTATTGAGGTTGATACTCACGTCCCTTAATTATCCTGGTCAGAGCGTCGTTCATTGGGGCTTTTAGACCATATTTCGGAGACTCCGCAGCAACATATCCGTTTAGCGAATCGATCTCAGTTCTGACACCTCGTGTTAGGTGTTGAACCATCGATACTCGATGAAATTTCTTGGCGCTGTAATCGATTATGGTTTGAGTAGGATCCGCATCGTCGAGCGTTATCCCTTTTGCAGACACCAGGGCTAGCACCTCATCGATAATCATTCGCTGAAACTCTTCGAGTTGCGGAACGGCGCTTATGTGTCCCGGCCTGAGATCAGTAATTGCACAAATTGCATTAATTCCACAATTGTGAACGAACTTCCCCCATATCGTGTTCATGATGTCGGATTCAACCACCGGGTCCATATCTGCTTCTCCCAGGTGCTTTGAAAGTTGCAGTAGCCGATCCGTGGCCCCGTCTGAGATTTCACCGATAAATGTAGGACCTTCGTTTGTGTGTGAAACGTGCCCTGGCCCCTGCATATCGCCGCTATGGAACGTAAGCCCAGCCAAAACCCGATCATCGCCAAGTGTGCCAACGAGGGTTTCGATATTCCCAAGCCCGTTTTGCAGAGAAACCACGAACCCTTGATCGTTCAGAATTGTCGCCGCAGTGTCGGCGGCCTGTTGTGTTGAGTAGCCATTCACACAGATCAGAGCAGTATCGACATCTGACACTGTTGATGGCTCTGTGGTCGCTCGAACTGAAGCCGTAAACTCGCCGTGCAATCCATCCACTTTTAGGCCGCCATTCTGTATGGCAGCCACATGATTTACATCGACATCAACTATTGTGACTTGATGCCCCATCCGCGACAAATTACTGCCGTATAAGGAACCGATGTTCCCGCCACCAATTACTGCGTAGTGCATGAAGTATTTTCGCTCCGTTCACCAGAATTTGAGTGATGCCCGTAACCTGCCCTCGATAGCGTTACCACTTATGAAATGGATTGAACTATTCGGACAACCGAGACCACCTCTTCAACTCGAAGAAGGCACCAACGCCCATTTCCACCGAACGTAGACGAGCGACAAGATAATCAGTGCGCCCCACGGCATCGAGAACGTTTCCACCCCCACCGGAATGAGCGGAAGCATGCTCACAACGAACACGCCTAGGGCGAGTCTGCGGATGAGAGTGGGTGAGCGGCCTAGAAGTTTTGTGTAGCGGACCAAACCGATTCCGGCGATCGTTGCGATAAGCGCCATACCGCCGAGTCGCAGTACCGCTTCCATCCCATCGTCTTCAAACGAAGGGTGGAACGCCACTGTCCCCACGGTGGTGGCAAAAATTACCAGCCAGCCGGTTATTAGCATATCTCGAACGCTAGTTTTCATAGCAATTAAGACTAACCAACTGTGACCGAATCACCAACCCGAATTACCGAATCGTCATCGAGCGGATTCAGCAGAATCGAAAACGTTGGTATCTCCATACCGTTGGCCGCGATCAGACCCTTCATGATCTCGTGATCGCGCTCGCCATTCACCGGATTCGCGTGGGTAACGAGGCAGCGGGGGATCGTTCGGTCTACTGCGAAATCGCTCCCACCAATCTTCACTCGACCCGTCCACGACAGTTCTTCCCAGGCGTCTATGTCGTCGATCACGATGTTCGTTCGGAATCTTCGCCCATCGATTTCAGTGCCCATGTGGGATTCGAATGCTTTTAGCGATTCTTTGCCGTAAAGGCTCACTCCGCCAACTTCGAAATCATGAAAAAGCCCCTGATTGCCATCACCAATCAGGTTCAGCGGAACTCGCTCGGGGTGTCCAACCAGCGGGTTGATGTCGAGCGAAGTTACGTACTCGCCAACCGCTTCGCTCAGATCAATGCGGTCTTCTTCCGAATCGATCGCCCCTTTAGCGAACATTTCACCTTCGTAGTTCAACGTCAAAATACGTGACTGATCGTTGAAACTCAGTTCAAGAAGTGCGATTGCAGGTGAGTTTACGAGTCCAACAAAGTTGATCTTCCGGCGCCATCCCCAGTCGTCAGGAGCGCCCTGATCGGCGAACCTGAAACCCAACACCCGATCACCCTGAACCTTGCCGCCCACGAACCGCAGTTCCTCGACCCGTTCGGGAGTGAACGACTTAACTGGGTGACGATAAAGTTCGGTGATTTTTGGCATGGGTTGATTCTAACGATTCTTGTCATTGCGAGGAGGGACGACGTGACAATCAACGTTATTGAGCAACGCGGTGTTAAATGTTGGCGAACAAACGATCAATCAGACTCACCTGTCCGAAGTTGTCGACAGATGTTGGCGTTGGACGAAGTTCACCGTGATTGCCACGTCGTCCCTCCTCGCAAAGACAGATATATCGCTAATCAAGCCTCCAGAAACCTTGCAAACACAAAGAAAAAGTGGCACAGCCACCTAGAAGCGCGCCTCGCCTCGACTTGAGTCGAAGTGCGTCTTCAAATCAGGATTCGCCACGATGAAGTCCTTCGAATCCATCACAAGATTTTCCTGTAGCTGAATCGTCATACCACCGTCCACCGCCAGTACCTGACCCGTAATGAACGACGCCTCGTTTGAACACAGGAACCCAACGGCGTTGGCGATATCTTCCGGCTCGCCCGTTCGCCTCACAGGGTAGTGCAACTCGAACAACCTGAACCCGGCATCGTTGCCGACCTCGTTCCAGTTCTCGTTGCCTCGCTCAGTGACGATGTGACCGGGAGCGATTGCATTAACTGTGATCCCAAGTGGCCCAAAGTCGATTGCCATCTGCTTTGTTAAGCCAATCACTGCAGCCTTTCCGGCGTTGTAGATCAATGAACGGGGGGCCTGATGCAGCCCGTGAACAGACGCCATGTTCACGATGCGACCCACGTTACGTGCAGGCGGATCGCCATGGCGTCGCCCAGCGCCAGCCCACTCCGGCTGCTCAAAGTGCGGATCTGCTCCAGATTCTTCCATCGCGGGAATAGCGAACTTAGCCCCGAGATACAGCGCCCCTACAAGCAGGTCCATTCCGGCGTGCCAGTTTTCAGGCTCAACCTCAACCGCACTCCCAGCATTGCCGGCGCCGCCATAGGCGTTTTGAACCAGCAAATCGAGCCGACCAAACGTAGATACAGCCTTTTCAACCATCTCTTCGGCGGTCGATTTCTTAGATACATCACCAGCCATGAACTCAGCCTTGCCGCCCGCAGCACGGATCTCTTTGACGGTGTTGGCACCGGCCGATTCGTTCACATCGACAATCAAAACGCCAGCGCCGTCCGCCGCAAATCTGCGAGCACAACCGCCGCCAATGCCAAGCGCACCACCGGTCACAATTGCGCCTCGACCGTCAAATCTGCCCATTAATTTCGCCTCTGTAGTTCGTCTGAAAGTGTGTGTGAACCGAACGAGGTCATTGTTCCAGATTTGTAGCTACTTCGGAAGATTGCTCAGCACGAGCGGCCTCACGATTCTCCAGAACTTCGGCGATTGCGCTCGGGGCGTACTTGAAGACTACGAATATGACTGCGAACTGCACCCATAAGCCCGCAAGATGACTCACCATCGCAACCCCGCCCATCATCGCGGGATCTGGACGATTGTCTCCCTGTGCCCAAGCCCATGATCCCATCGCCCAACTGGCGATCACCTGTATCAAGATGCCAGGAACTCCGATCATCAGGAAAGTCAGAAATGCCTTCCACGTGTACTGAGCGGCTCGACGGAATGTCATTCTCAACCTCGCAATATTCAGCTGCGTAATAAATAGTTCACATGAGAATGACCTCACTCAGATCGGAAGTCAAAACCCTCGACCAACACTCGTTGACGGCGTAACCTGCCACCGTTCGGCAGATCAACTGCCTATCTCACAGGAGCACCAACTTGGCATTCGATGTAGTTATTCGCGGCGGCACAGTAGTCGACGGCACGGGAGCGACTCCCGTAAAAGCCGATATCGGAATTACCGGCGAACGCATCAGCGCCGTTGGCGATATTCCAGCATCTGCGACTGAATCCGCCAAGACGATCGACGCCACCGGCCTTCACATTTCGCCCGGCTTCATCGACGTACACTCCCACGCCGACGCCGCGCTTCTCACCGACGGCCAACACGCCAGTGGCATTCGCCAGGGGGTTACGACCGAAATTATTTCACCCGACGGTCTAACCCTCGCCCCACTTTCGCCGGACAACTACAAGATGTACAGCTGGTACCTGTCTGGCATTCTCGGAATCCCACCGCAAGACATCGATATGTCGTCGATCGAGGCGGCACGCAAGAACTATCACCACAAAACATCATGCAACGTGGCGATCTTCGCGGGGCACGGTCCGATAAGACTTGAAGCGGCCGGAATGAACGATGTCCCGCTTACCGGCGACAAGCTAACCGCAGCAAAAAACCTGCTTAGAGAATCTCTTGAACAGGGTGCAGTTGGATTCTCCACCGGCCTGTCGTACTACCCAAACAGCTGGTCAGACACCGAAGAACTTTGCGCACTAATGGAGGTCGCTCGCGAATTCGACCGACCGATGTCGATCCACCTGAGAAACCACAATAAAGACCGCGCGTTCGGCGATGGTGGAGTCGCAGAAGCAATCGAAGTCGCTCGCCGCACCGGAACAAAACTCCACTTCGAACACTTCCGAACCGACGTAACTTCGGCAGGTCAAGTCGACAAGATCATGGAGCCAATCGATCAAGCCAAATCCGAAGGCGTCGACATCACGCTCGAAACCTACCCCTACCCGGTCGGTTCATCGTTCCCGCAAGCATTCTTCCCCGGCTACTTCCACGAGGGCGGCCCCGAAGAGATGATGAGAACACTGAACGACGAAGATAAACGAGCCGAACTCATCAGAAGAATGAGCGAGATTTCGTATACGGCTCCCGAAGGCAACGTTTGGACTCATATCAACACCGACAAAAACAAACATTTCGAAGGCTGGCTGTTCGACGATGTTGCAACCGAGTGGGGCGTGAGTGTCGAAGAAATGATGACCCGAATGATGGCTGAAGAGTCGCTCACCTGCGGCATGCGGGTCGCACCTCCCGGAAACGTGAAAATCTGGCGACAGGTTGAAGAAGACATCATGCAGTTGATGGCGCGTCCCGATTACATGGTCGGCTCCGACTCGATTCCCGTCGGGGGCATGCCACACCCCCGTGCCTACGGCTGTTTCGTACGAATGGTCGGTCGATTACGCCGCCGACATAGCTACCCGCTCGAACAGATTGTTCAGCGAATGACCCAGAACCCGGCTGAAAGATTCGGCCTTACCGATCGTGGCGTTATCGCTGAAGGCAAGTTCGCCGATCTTGTGATTTTCGACGAACAGAAAATCACCGACCGTTCATCGTTCGAAGATCCCAAAATTCACCCCGAAGGCGTGCCATACGTACTGGTGAACGGCAAGCTGGCGGTCGAAAACGAAAACGTAACTGGCGAACTGGCAGGCCAGGCAATTCCGTAGGGCAATTCGCAGCCCCAAGCCTGCGAATACCACAACTCAAGCTCACCAAATGCGGCCCGACCATGTGCCCGAATTAGCCGCGACATTCGAGCCAGTCTCTACTCAACGGCCTAGTCACTTCGCCATCAATTGATGAATTCTGAAATTCTGGTTGATCGTCCGCGGTATTCGGATTTCTATCGACAGAGCGCAATAAATTTCTGAACTTCACCGCGCCCGAAAGTCGGGAACGTCCAGCGGCTCCCCGTTTCGCTTCACGTTCTCGATCGAAATCGGAAAAATACTGCTCCACGTCACTGCGTCGTAAACGTCTATTGGCGGCGCGATCTCGCCTGCGACCGCCCGAGCGAAATCGTACATTACAAAGTAATCGCCACCACCGTGACCCGCCCGAATCGCTTCCTCACCAAGCTCTTTCCAATACGGATGCTCGTACTGATCGCTCAAATCCCACAACGGTTGCCACTCGGCCCGTTCGGCACCATTCACAAGCCCAGCAGGTCGCGCCTTGTCCTTGTAACCAAAGTTGGCCGGACTCACCCCCGGCGAAACGCCATCGAGCCACACGAGCGGATCCTCGCCATCGAACCGACCCGACATGTAAGCACCGTTGGTGCCCTGCAACGTATGTAGTGCCATGTTGTGCGGACGTGGACTCGCTGAATCCTTGCGTAAAGCAATCACCCGACCCTGCTCTGTCTCGATAAGCGTCGTCGCCGAATCGGTGAAGTCGAGCCAGGCAGAATCCTTCGTATCGAAATGCCCATCAGGAAGCACCGACCGCGCCCACTCCTGCCGCGCCGCCGACTTCGTGACGAACGTTGTCGTTCTTATAAGCCGATCTCCACGGTTGATACCAAGCCACTGTGCGACAGGACCAAGCGAATGAGTCGGATAGCCGTTGCCTCGGGAAGCTTGGGTGGCACCGGTGCCAGTAGCGCCTCCACGCCAAGTCCGTGTGAGATCAGCATTAAACATCAGGTCACGGCAATCGTGAATATAGGCGCCTTCAGCGTAGGTCAAGTCACCAAAAACGCCCTGCTCGGCCATGTTCTTGATCATCATCGCTTCTCGGCGATAGCAGTAGTTCTCGGCCATCATGTACGTCAGCCCGGTCTTCTCGACCGTCTCGACCAGCGCATAGCATTCGTCGAGGGTTGCAGCGGCGATCACCTCTGAAAGAACGTGCTTGCCGGCGTTGAGCGCAGTTAGCGCCTGCCCCGCATGAAGCATCATGGGCGTTGCAATAAACACGGCGTCGATTTCAGGATCTTCGACCATTTCTTCGAACGACTCGAACGCTTTCAGTTGAGGCCGACCATCGGTCCACTGCGCCCGAACTTCATCCGAAGGATCACACACCGCCACGAGTTCGATCTGCTCTTCAAGCCCGCCCAGTACCTCATCGAATCGAGCGCCACGATTTCCACCGGCTACGGCCAATCTGATAGTCATTACAGTTCCAATTATTTTGCCTAATTCGCCACAGCAACCAGCGTATAAAACTCTGCTGAACGGTTTTCGTTCCCGGCAGGCCACCCCCCAGGAGATTCGGTCACTCTAAACCCTTCTGATTCAATCAGGGCTTTTAGTTCCGCTTTAGTGTGCTCGACAACTGTTTGCGAATAGCTCGTCACCTCGCCCGACTCCGCATCGATAACGTACCAGCGCTTCACGGCTGTTTGAACATCATCGTGCCAAAAACCTTCTTCAAGAAGCATGTGAAGGCGATCGCTAAATAATCCACCAGAAGAATTTGTGCTCCATATCGGGCTTGATTCGAAATTGACCCGAACTGTCCCCGGTTCGTGCGGTTCGAGTACCAAAACCCCTCCGGATTCGAGCGCTTCTCTCGTCTTTCGAACGATCAACCGAACATCATCCACAGTAAACACGTTGATCTCGCCAAACAGAAGAATCGCCAGATCAAACCCTGTTCCGTATTCAACCTTCCTGATGTCGTTGTGTACGAACTCGCTACCCAGAGACTGTTCTGACGCGCTTGAAATGGCCCACTCGATCGACGCCGGTGAAAAGTCGATTCCGTACGTCGAATGACCTCTTCGGGCGAAATCCAATGAGTGAAGTCCTGGGCCGCACGCAAGATCGAGAACCTGTAAATCCTTTTCGAGTCCACCGGCAATATGTTCCAGATAGTCGACCTGACGGTGAACTATCTCTAATCGTCTACTCGCGGCGTTGTGATCCTGCGAAAGGTGTTCTTTCAGCATTCGCCTGCTGAACCCTGGCTCGTTCCATGGAATTTTCTCACCCTCGACCCAAGGTGCCGGTGGAATAGTGCGGTTAACGATTTCCGAAACATTCATACCCGCTATCTTGCACCTGAATTGGATGGTTTAGATCGCTAATTATGATCACGCGTAAACCAACGAAATCACGATCGGCAGGAACATAGCGCGATGAAACTAAAAATCGGCTGTCAGTTACAGAGCATTACGGCTCTTCGAATAATCCGCCCCGGCCAAACAAAAGACCCATGCTATTTGCAAGCATGGGTCTTCTTAATCTGTAGAAAATGTGCCACTGGCACCGCCTTACTCGCGGTGGATCAGTTCGATTCGGATGTCCCCCGGTGCTGAGATGAACGCAATCGACACACCGCCAGCATTGTTAATCGGGCCTTCCTTGTGTTCGGCACCCATAGCAACCAACCGGGCGATATCGCCTTCCATGTCGTCAGTATCGAACCCGAAATGCTCAAGACCGTAGTGCGGATTGGCATCTGCCGGTCCGAGAACTTCATCGGTTCGCTCCGACGAAATGTTGATCGCAAGACCGCCCTCAGTTTTGGTCACGATGAAGCGGTCGCCGACAGGGCGCACGCTGTCAGAGATGATCTCGACGTTGAACGCCTCGACGAACCAGTCGGCTGTCTTTTTGGGATCGCTCGACTTCAGGTGAATGTGATTTACGTTGAACGGCATAGGGTTTCTCACTCTAAGATTTCGTACGAACTTAATAATTGAAAATCGACTGCCGAGGCTACGTTCAAAGACCGCACTCGTCAAACAAAAATATCGTCAACTTCCGCCTATTTTGCAGAAGGAAGCGAGCACGAGAGCATCGCTATACTGCGGAGTCATCTGATCACAAGTTTTCGGAGGCCGAGTTGATCGAAGTTCGCCAGATCCTACAAACCGATGCTGATGCTGTTCGAGCGCTCGACTCGAGCATTCAGGGCGACGATCGTTCGGCGACATGGGACACCTACGTCGAACGATTGCTTTCGATCATCGAACTCGACTGGCTGCAGTACCCG
>CAVOCL010000017.1:0-13880 GCA_963694185.1 Dehalococcoidia bacterium | reverse complement strand
CTCCTCGCAATGACAGCTCACTACACACGCCGAACCACCACACACTCACGCCCTACCGCGTGCGGCGCCATGCCCTGTCGCGGGCCTCGGTTGCGATGGACAGCGCATCTTCAACCGTATCGGCAACCACGTTGATGTGACCCATCTTGCGGCCCACCCGTGGCTCCGACTTGCCATATAAGTGCAAGCTCACGCCCGGCAGTTCCAGAGCCCGTGACCAATCAGGATCGCCATCGGTATCTTCCCAAACCTCGCCAAGCAGGTTGACCATCACCGTTGGTGAAAGCAGTCTGGGTTCCGAAATAGGCATGCCAGCGAGCACACGCACAAGCTGTTCAAACTGGGATGTATCGCAGCCGTCCATCGTGTAGTGCCCGGAATTATGCGGGCGGGGAGCCAGTTCGTTTACGAGAATTTCGTGTTCTTTCGTAATGAACATCTCGACAGCGATCAAGCCAAAAACATTGAGCTGGACAGCGATATCGGCCGCAAGCAACTTGGCGTTCTCGATAACAGCTTCAGGAAGCCTTGCCGGAACGATCGAAACATCGAGAATGTGATTACGGTTGATGTTCTCAGATGGCGGAAAGGTCGCAATAGTGCCATCGCTGGCACGAGCGCAAATCGCGGAAAGCTCCATCAAAAATGGCACGAACTGTTCGACGATTAGCTCGGTGCCACCAGCTTGCAGCAACTCGTACGACTGCTCGATTTCTTCTTCCCGGGTGATGATTACCTGGCCCTTGCCGTCGTAGCCCATAGTGGAAGTTTTGAGAACCATCGGAAAGCCAAGATCGGGCGCAGCGTTTTTCAAATCGTCTAAAGATTGAATTTCCTGAAATGGTGCTACAGGAACACCAGCTTTCAGCAAAGCATTCTTCTCGTGAAGCCTGTGCTGAGCCGTGCGCAAAACCGAAGGCGATGGGTGCACCGGCCTGAGCTCGGATGCAGCAGAAACTGAGTCGGCGTCAACGTTTTCGAACTCGTAAGTAATCACATCGGATGATCGAGCCAGACTCCGTGAAGCGTCTCGGCTGGAATAGGCATCTACGATCTGCCCGTCAGCAACCTGGCCGGTAGGGCATTTGGGGTCCGGATCAAGAACGATCGTCTTGTAGTCCATCTGGCGAGCCGACATCGCAAGCATCCGCCCGAGCTGACCGCCTCCGATTATTCCAATTGTCGAACCCGGGTTGAGGAGAGATTCTCGTTCCATTAATTACTCGTGTTTACTCGAACGTTATTCGTCTGTTTTTACAAATGTTTGGGCTTCGATATCGGCAGATATTTTCGCTCGACGGCTCTCGAATTTCACCTGAACCTCTGGATCCATGAGGCCAATAATCTGAGCAGCAAGCAGTCCGGCGTTTACGGCTCCCCACTTGCCAATCGCAACTGTAGCGACCGGGTATCCGCGGGGCATCTGAACGATCGACATAAGCGAATCCATGCCATCCAAATGCGGTCCAACTCCCGGTACGCCAATCACTGGCAACACGGTCTTGGCAGCTGTCATTCCAGGAAGGTGCGCCGCTCCGCCAGCACCAGCGATAATGACCTTTATGCCGCGGTCTTTGGCTTCTTCAGCGAACGTGAACATCAGATCGGGAGTTCGGTGCGCCGAAATTACACGAATTTCGTGCGGAATCCCAAGTTCTTCGAGAATGCCGGCCGCACCCTGCATGGTGGGCAGATCCGAGGTGCTGCCCATGATCACTGATACGAGCGGTTTTGCCATTATTATGACGCTCCGAATAAAACTCTGGACTTTGATGACGACCGAATGATTTTACAGCCGCCCCAACAGAAAACACGAAGAAGTTGCCATTAGAATCGTTCAATGCCAACGCTCAAGTTCAATTCGCTCGACATTAACTACGAAATTTCCGGTTCTGGGCCGTTACTCATTCTTCATCACGGCTTCGGGTCGTGGGGGCGAGACTGGCATCGCGGCGGATGGATCGAAGCGCTGGAACCGCACGCCAGTGTGCTGATATTCGATTCTGTTGGCCACGGACTCTCTACTCGTTCGCACGAAGCTGTCGATCACACGGTCGAGCAGCGCGCAGCCGTAGTCAACGCTCTTGCCGACGACTACGGCTCCGAGAAATACGGCTACGTTGGCTTTTCTATGGGCGGCAGAACCGGGCTTGAACTCGCTGCATCAAGCCCAGAACGACTGTCGATGCTCGCGATAGGCGGAATGCACCTGCTGCCAGCCTCTACTGAGTCGGATCGGTTCGAGCGGCGCATTCGGGTGCTCCGTTCAGGCAGGGCGAAGTTGATCGAGAAACCGGATGGAGATCGTCCCGGCAACGACCCGCTTGCCCTCGCAGCATCACACGAGGCGCTGTTGCACTGGCGAGGTGCAATCGGACGACTCGGCAGTCACACTGCTCCAACGCTGTTGTTCTGTGGTGAAGATGATGCCCACTTTGCCAACGCCAAAGAATCGGCAAAAACAATGAATTTTGAGTTCGCCGCACTTCCAAACACCAATCACGACGAGACGTTCTTCTCTTCTCGTGAAGCGGTGGACTCAGTTGTTACGTTTGTGTCGAATCACCTGAGGTAGCCGAACGGTCTACGCCAGTTCTGGTGCTACCATTTTCTACTGTGTGCAAATTCATTCGGGCATTTTTTACAGCCAACGGGGGCCTCTTAGCTTATGACGACCGGCAACGGTTCCAACGACGATTTCAAGCGTGCCATGGTGGTGACTGCCCACCCGGACGATGCCGAATACGGCTGTTCTGCGACGGTTGCCAAGTGGTGCCGATTGGGATGGGAAGTTACCTATGTGCTCTGCACCGATGGATCGAAGGGCACGGAAGACCGAGAAACCACTTCCGAGCAGCTTGCCGAGCTTCGGGCTAAAGAACAGACGAAGGCCGGCGAAACGCTGGGGCTGAAAACTGTCGAGTTCCTTGGATACCCGGATGGCTATCTCGAACCAACCCTCGAACTTCGACGTGATATTTCTCGTCAGATTCGTGTTCACCAGCCCGACATTCTGATCACCACCAACCCGACGCGTGATCTCTTGAGTTCCGGCTACATTGGGCACCCCGATCATTTTGCTGCGGGTGAAGCTACGCTTTCGGCGGTGTTCCCATCGGCACGAGATCACCTAACGTTCCCCGAGCTTTTCTACGATGAGGGGCTTGAGCCGCACAAGGTTCGAGAAGTCTGGGTGATGAGCTTCGGAGAAGACGCCAATTTCTGGAACCCACTGACCGAAGTCGATGTCGACCTTTCGATCAAGGCGCTTCACGATCACGTCAGCCAGGTGAGCAATCCTGAAGAATCTGCCAAGTGGATGAAGTCACGCCGCGCCGAATCCGGCCAGAAAATAGGCGCCGACTACGCCGAAAGCTTCCGTAAGTTCACGCTGGGTTAGTACGTGGGGTTGGGTTATGTCATTGCGAGGAACCTGCCCTGAGGTGACGCGGCAATCACGTTTTCACTGATTCAATGATCGTGGCCTGTTGACTGCGTTTGCACGTTGTGGGCGGTTGTTCATTTGGTTGCCAACATTTGAACGTAGCGTTGCTCGGTAACGTTGGTTGCCACGTCGTTCCTCCTCGCAATGACAGATGTGACGCCCGAATCGATATGCAACAAAAAGAACCCCCGGTCAAAACGACCGGGGGTTCTTTTTGTATGGAGAGCTTGGTTATTTAGTTGTGACGAACTAGGCCTGCTCGGCTGGGTCGGATGCTCCGACGTGCAGCCTTACTCGGGGCATGTCGTTGTCGTCGCCACCACCGATGTTGAGCTTTACGGGCTCGCTACCGACGTTGATCGAAGGCATGTCAGAGTCGTCCCCGCCACCGATGTTCAGCTTTGCGGGCTGTTCGGTTGTGACTGCGAAGTCAGAGTCGTCGCCGCCACGTACGTTCAGCTTCGAGGGCTGTTCGGTCGTGATTGCTGCCTGTACCTTGGTGTCGACATCGTTGCTGTTTTCTTCGTTGGCATCGCCGTTGGCAATGGTGAAGTTGGTGTAGTCGAGAACTGCGCCGGACTTGTCGTTGTCGTCACCGGCCTGGACATTGAGTCGAACCGGGTGCTCGACGGTTACTGATGTTTGCTGTACTTCTTCGGTTGGGTCGCCGTTGGCGATGGTGAATGATGCGTATGGTCCGCTTGCGCTGGCGACTGTGGCCAGGCTGAGGGCTGCGAGGGCTGAGATCGTTACTGCGTATGTGAGTTTCTTGAACATTTCGTTCCTCCTGCGGGTATTGGTTTGACCCGATATCTACAGTCCACACCGTTGTGGACTTGATGAGATCAAATATGCGACATCGAAGAACACATGCCATCGTGGGTCCTTGTGATTTTTGAAAACCGGGTTTGAACAACGCATAGCAAGACCTTGCTATTGGCCCGAGGCGGTTGAGAACGAATTGAGTTAGCAGAGGAGGGGCTTAAGGTTGAGGGAGGACAGCAGGCGGCTATACCTGTCATTGCGAGGAGGAACGACGTGGCAATCACGTTAATCTGCTACATCGAGCGACCAAGCTAATGTCGTTGCAGCCGCGACAACTTGGTTGGCATATAACTACATTTTCACCGGCTGCCACGTAATTGCCACGTCGCCTCAGGGCAGGCTCCTCGCAATGACAGTGTTGCCGCCAACTCAGGGTCGGCCATACATTTCCACCCGAAAACAAAAAACGCCCCGGTCGAATCGACCGGGGCGTTTTCAAATGTGATTACTTGAACTGTCGTTCTAGCGACTACACGACGTCGAGCGTGTCTTTCGTTTCAACTTCAATAACGACACCGTGCTTCTTGCCGGCATTCTTGCGAAGCTGAGAAAACTCGTCCTGAGTTCCACGCAGCAGAATTCCAGAATCGGAAGAGTGCATGATGAACCGGGCACCCAGATTGATAGCAACAGTAGAAGCCTCGATCGTCTGCTGGTGAATCATCGTTGGTATTCCGCGGTCGTCGGCGGCCCCAATGATTTTGCTCAGCGTGTCGAGGTAGATCGGGTTGGAAACTTCATCCGGAATACCCAGCGAAGTGGTCATGTCGTTCGGCCCGATGAACACAGCGTCAATCGGTGCACAGTCGATCAGTTCTTCGACGCGATTGGCAGCCGGTTCACTCTCAATACCCATGATGAAGATCTGATCTTCGTGGCGAGCCTCAAGGTATGCCTTCGACTTCTCGCTCGGGTACTCGCCGGTCTCGACTACTCGCTCGTAGTATTCACCCTTCAGCGGGTGGGTTCGCATCTTCATGCAAGTGTGTCGAACTTCATCGACGGTCTCGCAGTAAGGCACCAATACTCCGTCGGCGCCGGCGTCCATAGCCATCGCCACCCATACTTCCTGGGTGTTGGGCGTTCGAACTATCGCTGTGATATCGAGCGACTTCATCTGCGCACATGTATCGGAAATAAGCTGTCGGTCCCGCGAACCGTGCTCGGAGTCGATTACAACGAAATCAAGGGTGCTACCAGCAAAAACCTTTTCCCAGCGCATGCTTGCAGTCGCTGAGATCATAAATCCAAATACGGGCGTCTTAGCTTTTAGTGCGGCTTTAAGATCAGCTGGTTTCATTTTGTCCTCGTTAGATAACTGATAAACGTGTGACGTGCCCAATTAAACCGGATATTGGCCACTGGCACGCGGTGCTAAATAGTACTCCAACAAATAACCGTTCGTTTCGATGGGACTCGGGATATTCAAATGAAAGCCTTTAATCGGTCTTTCAGCGTATGCATCGACATGGCGTTTCAATCGGCGCTGCATACGCTGAACACGGTGCAAATCACACAATTATCCACCACGATCAACTAAGGGCTCAAAGAAAGAATCAAGTAGCCTCAACTTCCGTGATGACGAAATCTTTCGACATATTCAGTTCGCTCCGCACAGCCATAATCCTTGCAACGACCATGCTTATCGTCGTTGCAGGCTGCACCGCGACAACGGCAGATTCACCAGTAACTGCTGTAGTCACCATCGCACCAACATCCACCGTCGATTCACAACCAGTACCAACAGCAACTACAGTACCAACGCCTCTACCGCCAACTGCCACCCGTGTGCCAGCGCCTCCGGCTCCTACGCCAACGTTAGTGCCGCCGACACCAACCATCTGTTCCACCAACCCCCACGCAGCAGCCCACAGCAACAACCGTTCCAACTGCAACCGCAGTTCCGCCTACCGCCACATCTACGCCAACTCAAACACCGGTGCCTACCTCAACGCCGGTTCCTCAGCCAACAATCGCAGCTGGCACACTGCCCGATGGCGTGATTTCCGCGTTCAACGTTTCTGAAACGTTTGATCGTGAACCAACCCCAACTGCCACACCATTTCCAACTCCGATAACCCCGTTCGAAGAACCCACTCCTGTCCCACCCGGCACAGGCGATTTGAAACCATATTTCGGTAGCGGTCAGCCCGTACGAGTTCGGAATCCAAACGGGGGACCGTTTGTAGAAAAGTCCGATCTAGTAGTCGATTTCTTCGTCACCAACGGCGGGGGAGGGACGATTACAGGCGACTACTTCATAGATCTGTACATCGATGATTCGATCGCTCAGCGTTACAACGGCATCGATATTCAAGCAGGCCATTTCATCTTCATCGAGGGCGGCACAGGGCTGCTCGAAGTATTCCAGCTTCAGCCCGGTGAGCACGAAGTAGAGCTTGTTATCGATCCAACAAATCTTGTCTCCGAAATTTCGAACGGCGATAACGCTTACTCCGCCACTTTCACATGGGCAGGCCCGGCCATTCCAACGCCTTCGCCAACCGATCGATTGCCGAATCTATCGCTGACGGGCGGCCTGTCTCCCATCATTGCGGCTCCCTACGAAGGTGCCTCACATTCCGGTGGGCTGTCGACCAAAGGCGATACATATTTATCGTTCTCAGCCCTGAACGATTCACCAATTTCTATCGCACACGATTTCAACCTAAACGTGCTGTTCGATGGTGTGCTGGTGCACAACGCCCAGTACACAGGCCTGATCGGGGGCGAATACATATCGTTCGATTGGGCGGGCCTAACAAGCGCCGTTCGCGTTACGCCCGGCGAGCACACCTTGAAGCTGGTCGCCGATCCTGGCGGGGCGATCACGGAATCGAATGAATCGGACAACATTGCGGAAATTACTCTCATATGGGGAACTGGCGATCCGATTGCCGCTCCAGCGCCTGCCGTTTCCAATGGTGCGCCGATTCGCGAGGTTCAAGTTCTTCCAAATCTAACCGGCAGCACTCCATACGGTTGGGATGCCGCAATCTCGGTCAGCAATGTTTCCGAGAGCCTACAAATCGGAGCCGACGGCAAAATATGGGCGTCGGCCGACACAAAAATTTCATTTGCAATCAGGAACTCAAGCAGAGTGAATTCCGCCGAATCTGGCTCGTTCGAAGCACAGATTTATCTGGACGATGAGCTAATCGAAACTGTAAATCTCGAATCGGGAAACGATGCTGGAAACTTCTGGGCGGAATCGGTGACGATCCCCGCAGGGAGTGTAGATCCAGGTGCCCATCTGGTGAAGCTGATCTTAGATTCTCAGGACAACATCCTCGAAGCCAATGAAACGACAACTTGCTCGGCAGATGGTTCGAATTCCTTCCGGGTGAGGTCGATACCAGCAGTCCTCCGGCTTTCGAGCTTACTGACGAACAATTGTCCGAATTGCTTGCCCCGCTAACGACAACTGCGTTCACCGATCAGGTCAGACCCAGTGCTGGGTCGGGATTCGATCTACCCGAATGGTCGTCTGATATAGAAAATATCGGCAGGGCCGGTTACTACATGCTGACAGCCCGTGATCTCGAAACCGAACGAATCGTGATGCACCTGCTTCCTCATGACCAGTTCATCGCAGCCTCGTTCAACGCCTGTATGACCGACTTCTTCCTGCTGACCGACCCGAGCTACATCGGTACCTACGATGCGTGCACCAGCTTCCGGGGCGAAATCGGCTTCAAGTACCGCTTGGACGGCAAGATTCACGTTTACGTCGATCTTGGCGAATCACCCATCAAGGCACTCGGCGTGTATTTCCACGAACTGGGTCATGCGCTCCAGAATCTTGAGAACCCGGCGCAAACCGACGCCAGTGGAACGCAAAATCTTCGAGGCCTATTCGAGGCGGAAGCACAGATATTCGAAGCCGCAGCTCTAAGAACGATCGAAGATTATCTCGGCATCGATTTGATGCGCTTCGCCGATGTACCAGTGGTACGTAATGAAATGAAATTCATTCTCGACAACAGTAAGGCCTTTATCGGATCTACTGAACACGTTCTGGGCCACAACATGCTCTGGCACGAGGTACTAGCCAACACGTCGGGTTTGAATTTAGGCGACGAGCTTCGAGCGAACAAACGATTGTCTGGAGCGAGCGCCAAAGCGCTGTTCGACTACCTTGTTTCTCTGGACCCAACGGATGTTAACGCCTGGAAAGCGATCGCCTTCTCCGACTCGACAAGAGCTGACGAGTTCATCGCCATATCGCTGAGCCGACTTGAATCAGGCCTACCAACGTCGTTCTGGGGCAACCCAACACTAAGAAAACCAGCATTCCTCGTGCCGTAGTGGCCGTAATTCTGGCACCAGCAGCACACGCATCTCCTCACCGGTGATATTGTTCGCTTGCCGATTTGGTTCATGGCGAACCGCAAGCAAGCTTTGGGGAGATTCCGCAGTTGATTCACGAAAATGTCGAGTTCGATTTCTACTTCATCAGGCACGGTGAATCACAGTCCAACGTAACTCCTGGCATCGCGGCCGGGGCGAACTTTGATGCCCCGATGACCGACCGAGGACACAAGCAGGCCGAAGCGGCAGGCGCACGGCTCGGCGAAGAGGGTGTGGTGTTCGAAAAGATCTACTCTTCGGCGCTTGTGCGAGCGGTTCAAACGACTGAAGGCGTACTGAAAGGGATGGGAATCCCCGACACCGAGTTCACTCAGGTTGAAGAGATCATCGAAAAGCAGACTCCGGGATGGCGAGGAAAGCTTACAAAGGACGTTATGCCAACCGAAGTTCGCCTTCTGATGGCTGAAAAAGGCCAGTTCTTCAAGGCTGCCGATGGCGAGACCATGCGATGGGTGGAACGCCGTGCTTCAGGCTGGCTGGAAGATGAGATTCTTTACAACCCTGAGTGGTACGAGAAGCCGGGAACTCACACGATTGCGATCGTTAGTCATGGCGACACGATGCGGGCGCTGCTGCATTACATCACCGGTATGGACAACCGGCTTACGATGCGTACCGACATTTTCAACTGTTCGATAAGCCGATTCCGCTTCGGAAAGCTCGGCTGGTCGATCGGATCGATCAACGATGCATCACACACCCTCGCACTCGGCGACATAGTTCGAGACGAGAAGATAGTCCAAGGCGGCCTAGGCGTTTAGTTATGCGTAAGTACTAGGAACTAGGCCCTATTTGTCGCTTACTCTCACGCCGTGAATTGGAATGCCGCACACTGTCATGCTGAATTTATTTCAGTATCTTTCTCCCCCAATGCAGCTCGCCCTAACCGCTACGTTCCGCCCCATAGCCGCTCGAACATGCGCACCAACAGCAACCACCTTTCCGCTGTAAAGAAGTGAAAAATATCCTGAAATAAATTCAGGGCGACAGTAGTTCGCCAGCGGTATCATCTTTCCGCGCATGCCACGTCGCGCACTGTCATGCTGAAGCCTGAAAATCAATACTGCGAACGAGAAAATAGTTGTTGCCGCTACCGATTTGCTATTTCGTTGATCGCCTGCGGTATTTCCTGCAATGAATCGACTTCAGCCGTAGGTGATTCACCCTTACTCGGGCGCTCTAAATGATCAGCATTGAACCATATCGACGGTATTCCAACCCCGGCCGATCCCTGTATATCACTGCTCCACGAATTGCCGATCATCACGGCTTCAGCAGGCGTGATCCCCAGTGCGTCGAGTGCCGTCGTAAACGGCAACGGATTCGGCTTGCCGACCCCAACATCGCCCGAAGCGACAACAACTGAAAAGTAGTCAGAAAGTCCCGCTCGCCCGAGCTTGAACCGCTGCATTGCGGGTGCACCGTTCGTGACGATCGCAAGCAAATACTCGCCCTTCACCTGCTCAAGCACCTCTTCTGCGCCCTCGTAGGGAACAATCCGAGCAACTCTCTCTACGCGATGGCGTTCGATAATCTCGTCCCTTAGCTCAACATCCAGAATCCCGTGAATCGAAAGCACTTCATTCCATGCGTCACGCTTGTAGTTGGTGATCGTCTCCAGATCATTCCCAAGCCCGGTTTCAGGAACGTCGGGTGGTCCCCAAAGTCCTTCCCAACCGGCATAGGCAATCGAGGAGTACATACCCGGAGTGCTCCATTGAGCCCAGAGTTTGCTCGCAGCCTCCCCCACGGTAACGCTCATCTTCTGAGCATCTGTCCCGTATCGCTCAGTCGCAAGCCCACATGCGATCAGCAGCGCCTCACGCTCCGGCTCCATTTCTGGAACCAGAGTGTCGTCAAGATCGAACAGAACCGCTTTGAGAGTCGCCACTACTCCGCTATTCCCAGCAGGCCCGCGTGGTAGTTACGGGATAAGCCCTGCTGACAGTGGAATTCGAGTTTGGCTGCAGCATCGGCGATGCTGATGACCTGAAGTGAGTCACGGTCTTTCCACAAATCAAACCGCGTAACCGTCTCTGTCGCATCGTCGATATCGAAATCGACATCGATCTTCGTTAGATCCAGCAAATACTTCTCTATCTCCGCCTTAATAGCCGGCCGAGTGGTCGCACGGCCATCGTTTTCAACATCGAGACAGAACGTATAAAGCAGCACAGCCTCTTTGATTTCTTCTTCACAAATCATGAACGAAATCAGATGAATTGCACTTCGATTCGAACCCAGACTCTGGAAATAAAGATGCTTTGCCCGGTTTGAATCACGATCCTTCAAAGCCCGTCTGTATCCAGAAAACACCTTCCAGAACAATCCTGCCAGCGGCAACGCTATTACCCACAAAAGCTGACTCGCAGCCACCAAACCAACCGCCAGCACCTTAGCCACAACCGTCCACACAGCGCCAGCACCACTGCCGACCATCATCACAGCGTCGCGCAGCCCCATGCTCACGTTGGCATTCGGCAAAAGCGCTTCGACGTCACGAATCGGGATGTCCTTGAACAGCCTGATCTGCACGTTGTCTTCGCCCGCAGGACGAGTGATCAGCGCCAGTCGATTGAATATTTCCACCGTGCTAGTCTCGCCCTTGATCGGATGCGCAAGTGTTCGACGGTGATATGGCGCAGTGGAACGACCTCGCACCCAGATCGACATCTCTTCGAGACTCTCCTCGTCGAGTTTCACCTTGATGCCATGCGTGCTTCCGGCTTCAAGAGCAGTCTTCACCTGATCGTCGGAAAGCTTCTCGAAGTTAGCTTTTTCGAGCATGTGCTGAACCTTTGAATTCAGCAGTCTAAACTCGTCGTCGCCGGGCGGATCGTCGTTCAGAACGTCGATAGTCTCGCGATCAGGATTTATCCGGGCGTACGTCCGAGTAAGAATCCGCTCAAAAGCCGATTTCTCCTGCTCGAGTATTCGAACCAGCCAGCTGGATACAAGGCCGATCTCTGAACTTCGATCGCCGAAAGTCCCAGAATCTTGCGACATGTACTCGATCAGATCGTCCGACCCAACCGGAATAAACCGGTTGTCCGGACGCGAAAACCCAGCTTCGTAGATGCTTGTCAGGGTGAATTTCGAGAAGAAAAACCCGAGACCGAACTTTTTACCAATCAATCTTTACTTCTCGACCTGTTCGAGCCGACTCCTCGGTGGCCTCAAACACCTTCAGCACCCTCAGACCGTGCTCCTGCGGAATTGGCGTATCGGCATCTCCACGTTCGATAGCCGCAACGAAATCGGTGAATTCTTCTAACAAAGGCTCGTTCGTACGAACTTCTTCCTTCTCCCAAGTCCCGTCTTCCGTATCACCGATCCAGAGAGCAGTTTCCTGGCCCTCGGCTTGACCGTACTTCAGTCTGAATTTCGCCATGCCATTTGTGAAGAAGAAATCGGCACCGTACTCAGTTGCACCCACTCGCCACGCCATTCGGCTGATAGTCGCAACCTTGCCCGACTTCCAACGCAGGAAGACCATCGCAGTGTCGTCGCAGTCGATATTCGAGTTCTCGTCTCGTGGGTAAGTGACCTGTCCGATCTGCGCACTGACGGTCTCGACATCGTCGCCCATGATCCACATCAGGCGGTCGATCTCGTGCGTGCCGTCCATCTGGCCCATTCCTCCGCCTTTGGATCCGATCAGCATCCAGGGCGGGCGAGTCCACGGCTGATACACCTTGTGCCACATATCGTGAGCCATCACGACTTCGCCGAGCCGTTTCGATTCGACAAGCTTCTGCATAGCCTGAACCGCGGGGTAATATCGCTGAGTGTGGGCGGTCATCAGCTTCACGCCGTTGGCCTTCGCTGCGTCGAGCATCTCCTGGCCTTCTGCAGGGGTGAGCGCCATGGGCTTTTCCATGAAAACGTGCTTGCCGGCCTTCGCTGCGTCGAGACCCGCCTGATAGTGCAGCCAATGCGGAAGTGTACCGATCACGATATCTACGTCGTCTCGTTCAAGAACGGCTTTGTAGTCGTTTACGAACTCGACGTCGGGATATTTGTCTTCCCATGGAGCCGCGGCCTCTGGTCGCTGCTCTGCGACTACTTTGAGTTCGGCTCCGGGGGTTCGCTGAACGACATCGATGTAGTTTCCGCCGATTCGTCCTGTGCCAAGTACTGCTACTCCAACCAATTCGATCGCTCGCTTTCAGACGTTTTTATCTATTGCGCTTACAGAGGTAATTCTCTGGTTACCCAACTCGGCGGAATTGTAGACCGTTCGGGCCAGAAGTGTGGGGGTGATGGAGACACTGTCACGGCGAGTGACGAGGAACGAGCGACGTGACAATCATCGTTTTCGAGCAACGCTGCGAATAAACGCCAGGCAATAAATCGACATTCGACTACACCCAAAACTAAAATTCCAGAAGCCAGTCGTTACATCAGGCTACATCGTGATTGCCACGTCGTTCCTCCTCGCAAATTCAGGAACAACGCAACGAATCGCAAAACCCTATGCCAGCATGCCCTTTAACTCTTCGACGTGGTCGATCACGTAGTCGGGCGTCGGCGCATCATCCGGATACTCACGGCCCATTCGCACCCACGCAGTCTTCATGCCAACCCCGTGCGCACCAGTGATATCGGTGTACGGGTTGTCGCCTACGAACAGAATCTCCTCCGTAGCCAGATCATCTACGCCCAGCAGACGAACAGCCTCCATGAACACTTCTGGAGCCGGTTTATCCACGCCAAACAGCTTCGAAGCGAGAACGAACGGAGATTTTTTATCGAATCCAGTCTTCTCAGCTTTCATATGCTGAAACTGATCGCCGTTGGTCACGATGCCCCAGTTCACATCGGCTTCGTTCATCCAGTCGGCAAATTCCATTGCTCCCGGCAGCACCTTCATGAACTTCACCATGTGCTCAAAGTAGAACTTGTAGTGCGATTCAGGATCGCCGGGAACACCGTGCCACTTTTTCTGAATCTCGGTGATAGCGGTAAGGGCGTTGGTGGCGTTCGAAGGCGACAACGACCAGAAGTACGCCAGTGCGTCTTCCCACGAAGTTGAACTGTGAATCACCTCGTGCTGATCGTAAAAGGCTCGATAAACATCGTCATAAGCTGAACACCTGTCGATCAGCGTGTCGTCCATATCGAATAGTGCAGCGCGGAATATCTGGTTAGTCATAAGTAAATCGTAGTTGTCGCCCAGCCGATGGGCTGGCTAATAACTGGCCTCAAAGTCCTGCGAACGAAAAAATCAAACGAGCCA
>CAVOCL010000016.1:0-13922 GCA_963694185.1 Dehalococcoidia bacterium | reverse complement strand
GGGGCGATGTCTTCGGGTGTGCCGAGTCGGTTTAGCGGCACCCTGTTCACCGCAGTGGCTTCTCGACCTTCGGGATCCGGGTGATCGTCATGATCGGGTGTTCGTTCGAGTGCACCTGGGCAGATGCTGTTAGCTCGGATTCCCTGATCGCCGTAGTGAACTGCGATATGACGTGCCAGATTCACGAGGCCAGCCTTGCCGGTTGAGTAGGACACGTTAGGCGTTGTTCCAGTTAGGGCAGTCACCGATGCGACGATGATCACCACGCCGCCTTCGCCCTGCTTCACCATTTGGGCAAGTCCGTATTTACAGGCGAAATACTGGCCTTTGTAGTTCACATCGTGGGTGCGATCCCAGACATCTTCGGGAAGCTCGTGGAGATTGCGATCTTCGTTGTGCATCTGGATTCCGGCGTTCGGCACAATGATGTCAAGTCGGCCAAACGTTTCGACCGTTTGTGCGACGGCGGATTCGACCTGATCGGGTTTGGAAACATCGGTTGGAATGGCGATGGCTTGTCCGCCTGCCGTCACGATTTCGGCTGTGACTGCGATTACGCCATCCTCCGGAATTCCGGTTACAGCAATGGAGGCCCCTTCAGCTGCCATCAGGCGTGCCGTCGCGGCGCCGATGCCAGATCCGGCACCGGTAATTAGCACCACTTTGCCTGCGAGTTTTCCGTTAGCCATTGGGTTCCTTCGTGTTTGTTTTGCTATCTCGTTGTATCAGTACCCAGCAGCGTGAGTTGGCTTTGTTTGCGGGTTAATTCCGCTCTTCCAAACGCTGTTGTCTCGGATGATTCCGTTCGGCTCCGAGAACGGCCACAGGGTGAACTCCTTTGGCGGAAGGCTGTAACGGTGCCCTCGTTTGGCCAATTCGGCGAGCACGTCATCACCGAACCTTGGATCGATCATTGGATCATCCGATTCAACGTGGATTCTAGGCTGCTCGACTGCTTCTTGTAGCCCCATTCCGAAGTCGACTCGGTTCACTATTGCCTGAACCACCGCTGGCCAAATTTTCCGACCTCCCGAGCCGCCTATCGCCATAACAGCTCGGCCGTTCTCGTGAAGAATTATCGGAGTCATGTTGTTCAGTGCTCGTGCAAATGGTGCGATTGAATTTACCGTGCCCGACATAGGAGCCGACCAGCCCATCGCATTGTTCATCATCACCCCAACGCCCGGACTCACCACTCCACTGAACCCAAGATTTGTCTGTGTCAGAGCGACCATGTTGCCGTTTTTATCTGCTGTAGTCAGCGAGGTTGTGCCCTCGTCGGGAGCCGCACCTGCCTGCGCAGGGAATCCGACTGGTTTAGCTGTATTCGCGGACGACCACGGATCGCCAGCAGCAAATTCTTGTGCGAGCACAGGGTCGATTTCGCCAGCTCGGTTTTTTGCGTATTCGGGATCGGCCAGAACTTCGATCGGAAAGCCGTAAATTGCCGGATCGCCCATGAAGTTGAACCGATCTACCGCAGCTAATTTCACCGCTTCGATCAGTGTGTGTAGGAAATCGGGGGTTCCGTGTCCCATACCAGCGAGATCGAAATTACTCAATATGTTCAAGATTTCGAACACGGTCGGCCCGGCACAAGGTCCGGTTACCCCTGAAACACTGAATCCTCGATACGACCCCGACAACGGCTGTTCGTCAACTATCGCCTGGTACTGCTCAAGGTCAGACAGCCGCAGATAACCACCATTCTTTTCGACGTCGTCGACGATTCTTGCTCCGGTCTCACCGCCGTACATCTCGGAGGCACCGTTGCGAGCCAGCCGTTCAAGCGTTTCGGCATGTTCGGTTTGAACAAAGTGCGCACCCGCTGCAAGTGGCGAACCGTTGTTGAGGTAAACAGCCGCGGTCGCATCGAACCTAGATAACAGGTCGTGCTTTTCAGCCATCGCAAGCGCCGTGGTTCTCGATAAAGGAAATCCTTCCCGAGCCAGTTTCACTGCGGGAGCGATAGCTTGATCGAGATCGATCGTGCCCCACTTTTCGAGCGCAGTCGTTAGGCCCGCCACCGTTCCGGGAATGGCGATCGACGTGTAGCCCTCGGTGTTGGCGTTGTTTTTTACCTTCATCCACGAGAATCGTCTTGAAGGATCCTGCACGTCCTGCTCATCTTCGAGTTCGTACATGCCGGCATGCGCAGAGCCCGGAGCCTGCATTCCAAAATCGACCGTTCCACCGCCACCGCCGTCGAGATGCACAGTCATCACGCCGCCACCACCAACGCCGTTCCAGATCGGAAGCAATACGCCGGTAGCAAACGCCGTAGTTATCGCAGCATCGACAGCGTTTCCGCCGCGCTGCATCACCTCAACGCCTATTTCGGCAGCAGTTACGTGCTGAGCAACAACCATCCCCGACTCAGCAGAAATTTCTTCGTGACGGACGATCGACGAGCTAGTTCGCAATTTATTAATCCTTGTTGGTGTAACACCGACGCTTCGGCGACATCTTACCCGGAGTAATATTCAGCCCAAAGCAAAAGAGGATAAATCGACGCATGGAATATCGAACCTACGAGCAGGTAGTAGCTCGAGCCCACCAGATCGCACCCGTTTCAGACGATGACATCGAGCCCTTGATCAATCTGGTCAACGGGGTCCGAGAATACTGCGATCTGATGGAAAGCTTGATGCCAGAACTTGGCGGCGAGATCGACGTGACGAAGATGTCACGAAACATGGATGGTGATGCGTAATGGTCGACGCCCCTCACCTGCTCACGCTCTCCGAACAAGCCCGGCTTATCCGTGAAGGCTCCCTCACCGCGGTCGAACTCGTCCAGGCGCATCTCGACCAAATATCGAAACTAAATCCTCAACTGAACTCGTTCATCGCCGTCGATCCCGAAGGTGCGTTAGAACAGGCAGCGAGAATCGATGCCGCACTGGCCAGAGGTGAAAATCCTGGACCGTTGGCGGGCGTGACAATCGGTCTAAAAGATGCGATCCCCGCAAAGGGAATTCCGTGGACAATTAATTCCCGCCTGTTCGAAGATCGTGTTCCTGAAGATGATCCGCCCGTTGTCACCCTCCTGAAAAACGCTGGTGCAATCGTCATTGGCAAGACCAACTTGAACGAATTCTTCTCCCGCCCCACCGAGTCCGATCTAAATCCTCCGCCCTGGAATCCTTGGAATCCTGAACGAATGTCGGTTGGGTCTTCAAGCGGCTCGGGTGCAGCGGCGGCGGCTCGAATGGCGAGCGCAACCATTGGCGTCGATGGCGGAGGCAGCGTTCGACTACCAGCGGGAGCGCACAATCTGTACGGAATCAAGCCCACTCATGGACTGGTGAGTCGAACCGGCGTAGGTCGCAGCGAACACAGCGAAATTTGCCCACTAGGGTTCACTGCGCTCGACACTGCGTTAATGCTCGAATCGATGATCGGACACGAGCCAGCCGATGATTTGAGCTGGGCCGGCGAAGTGCCCGAATACGTAGCCAATATTGACGCCGAGATTAGCGGCTGGAGAATCGGTGTTCCGCGGGTGTTCATCGAATCTGCGCCAAACGAATCCGAAGTTATGAACGGGTTCGACACGTTCCTAGCCAAACTCGAAGAATTGGGATGCGAACTGGTCGATATCGATCTTCAGGGAATGGCGGAAGCCCGAGCCGCTACGTTCCTAACCCTGTTTTCCAATTCTTATCAAAGGCATCAGAAGACGGTCAAAACCGACTGGAATACTTACGGCCCGCAGTCCCGCGTGAATCTGCTTCAGGGTGCGTTCATGTCATCGACCGATCTGATCAACGCCGGTGACGTTGGTCGGGCATTCAAGGCCTACTTCTCTCAGCTACTTCAAGATCAGAATCTCAAAGCAATTGCCACGCCAACATCGCCGTTCGCAACTGCCGAACGATCACGTCGGCCCGGCGAGCATTCCCGCGGCATCAACGCTTGTTACACAGCCCCGTTCAATATTTCTGGGCATCCATCGATCAGCCTTCCGGCGGGATTTGGTGATGCCGGCATCCCCGTTGGCGCAATGCTCACCGGAGAATTGCACGACGATCTCTCGCTCCTCCAGCTGTCGCACGCCTACGATTTGGCAACCGACTGGAGCAGTTTGGCACCATCGATTTGATCGCATCGGTATGATTGCGTAACCCGGAGCACGTAAAAGCCGATAGTGAAAATAGGGTTGTCTAAGAATGATCGAGACTCTGCAGGATATTCGAGAGACCGTTATTGAGATGCTGTGCGCCGAGCTTGCTTGCACGGAGTCGGATCTGACCGATGGGCAGGTCCATATCTCAGTTCGCAAACCCGACTCGCACAAAAATCCCGCGCACAGATTATTCGATCCGCACCCCGGAAAAATCGGCATTGCGTCGTTGGGAATCGGCGGAATTGTGTGCGTTGACGAGCCTCATTTGGCGTGGGCTGAAGAGGTATTTGCTCCCAAGCCACGAACTACGAGAGACGAGCTGTTCATGCCTGATCGCATGGGCAAAATGGCCGAACTTGTTCGCCCTGAGGGACTGATGCTTTACGGTCCGTTCCCGCGTTTTGCCGTTTCGCACAGCAGTGTGACTCATGTCGATTCGCCAGCCAGTTACTCAGTGAGAGTCGTTGGCCAAGAGGGTGCCGACAGCATCGGCCAGCGCGCCCAGTGGCACAACGCTATCTACAAAGACCCCACGATGACCGCTCGCCCAACCATGATCGCCGCAATCGCCGAGCGCGAAGGTGAAGTGGTTGGAGTTTGTGGAGCTTCTGCCGACTCGCCGTACATGTGGCAGCTGGGCATCGATGTTGCGCCAGAGCATCAGGGTCGAGGAATCGCACCTGCACTCACTTCAGCGGTTGCGGAAGCCGTACTCGATGAAGGAAAACTGCCATATTACGGAACCTCGGCGTCGAACATTCCTTCGATGCGAACTGCCCTCGCAGCGGGGTTCAAACCCACTTGGGTCGAGGTATTATCTCGACCAATTGACGATTAACGGTCGTTCCTTAGATGGGGCCGATCTAATTTTCCGGAGCTAATAATGAGATTCGCCATTCTCGGCATTTCGCACGAGACAAACACGTTTTCACAGGTGCCAGCGACCTACGAGCAGTTTGAAAACGACAAGTTGCTGCGTGGGCAGGAGATCGTTGAGGAGTACACCGACTCTCAGTACACGATTTCTGGCTACCTGCAGGGCGCTGAGGAGCTGGGATTCGAGGCCGTACCGCTGATGTACGCCAACACTGGACCGATCGGCACGATCACCAAGGACGCCTACGACCGGATCACGACCGAAATGTTCGGAATGCTTCGGGATCAAGGTCCATGGGACGCCGTTCTAATCAGCAACCACGGAGCCGCCGTTTCTGAAGAATTTCCAGACATGGACGCCGAGTTCACTCGTGCCGTCCGAGAAATCGTTGGCCCCGACATTCCGGTTGGCATGACCCTAGATATGCACTCGAATATCTCCAAGGAAACCGTCGCCAATACAGACATCTGCGTTGTGTGGCGAACATGCCCGCATCTCGACACCAAGCTTCGGGGTCGAAAGTGCGCCGAGCTTGTATATCGAATGGCCAAGGGCGAAATAAACCCGGTGCAGTACATCGAACTGGTGCCGATGCTCGTGAACATCGTCAAGCAGTTCACTGGCCAGGAGCCGATGCTGGGGCTCGTCGACGATTGCGTTGAGGCGAACGAACGTCCTGGCATTCTCGACACATCGATCGCTGAAGGCTATCCGTACGCCGATGTGTGGGAGATGGGCATGTCGTGGATTGCTATCTCAGACGGCGACGCCGAAGCGGCCAAAGACACTGCAAAGTGGATGGCAGCGCGGGCGTGGGAGAAGCGGGTCGATCTGAATATGCCAGTCGCCGGTATTGAAGAAGCACTAACGCAAGCTGAAGAGCGATATGTTGGGCCAAAGCCTGATGGCGTAGAGAATTTCTTGCCAGACGACGGGTCGGCGCTTGCTGAAAACGTGCCGTCCGAGCACTCGCATTTGGGTCCGATCGTGTTGATGGACGTTGGCGACAACATCGGTGGAGGATCATCTGCCGACTCGACCCACATCCTCAAGGTAGCGATGGAGATGGGCGTTTCGGGTTATTTGCAGAGTCTCTACGACCCCGAGGCTGTTCAAGCCTGCGTAACTGCGGGCATTGGCGCAGAGCTGGCGTTAGATGTCGGCGGACACACCGACGATATGCACGGCGAGCCGATTCGTGTCGTAGGAACCGTGGAAGTTATCGACGATGGGCCTTTCGAAGAGACTCGCCCAACCCACGGCGGGTTCCGCTTCTACGACGACGGCAAGCGGGTTCGATTTAACACGGTCGATGGAATCACGATATTGCTGACATCGAAGCGATCTGGAAACACTGCACGCGAACAGATGTACTCGATGGGAATTAACCCCGAGGAGTACAAGATTGTTATCGCCAAAGGCGTGAGTTCGCCACGACCGGCGTATCAGCCGATTGCTGCCGAGATCATCATCGTGAATAGTCCCGGCGTGACCTCTGCAGACCTCGATTCGTTCGAATTCAAGAGTCGCCGAGTTCCGCTGTATCCGTTCGAAGAGCCTGAGTACGGCGAATAAACGCTTATCAGCCAGGAGTGAATTATGAGATTCGCCATTCTCGGCCTTTCACACGAGACAAACACGTTTTCTATCGTACCCGCAAGCTACGAGCAGTTCGAACTGCGCGGAATTTTGCGGGGTCAGGAAATAGCCGACAGGTACGCGACCTCTGATCACACGATCGCCGGGTATTTGCAGGGAGCTGAAGAACTCGGATTCGACGTCGAGTTGCTCATGCACGCCAAAGCAGGGCCGATCGGAACCATCACGAAAGATGCCTACGATCGCCTTTCAAGCGAAATGCTTGGAATGTTGAGGGATCAGGGACCGTGGGATGGGGTTTTGATCAGCAATCATGGTGCTGCGGTTTCTGAAGAATTTCCCGACATGGACGCCGAGTTCACTCGCGCTGTCAGAGAAATCGTTGGCCCCGATGTTCCAGTTGGAATCACGCTCGATATGCACGCGAATATCTCTAAGGACACCGTTGCCAATACCGACGTGTGCATCGTTTGGCGCACCTGCCCTCACCTCGATACCAAGCTGCGGGGTCGCAAGACTGCAGAACTTATCTACCGAACCGCACAAGGTGAAATCAAGCCAGTACAGTTCATCGAAATGCCGCCAATGCTCGTCAACATCGTCAAGCAGTTCACCGGTCAGGAGCCGATGAAGGGGCTTGTTGACGATTGCGTGTTAGCCAACGAAATCCAGAATGTGCTCGATACGTCTATTTCCGAAGGCTACCCCTACGCTGACGTTGTCGAGATGGGGATGTCGTGGATTGCCATCACTGACGACGATCTAGAGCTCGCTGAAAAAGTCGCCAAAGATATGGCAGCGAAGGCGTGGACAAAGCGAGTCGATCTCAACATGCCGGTGGCGAGTATCGAAGAGGCTCTGGAACAGGCATTAGAACGCTACGTTGGCCCAAAGCCCGATGGCGTAGAAAACTTTGTGCCTGATGACGGGTCAGCGCTTGCGGAAAATGAACCGTCTGAGCATTCTCATCTGGGACCGATCGTGCTCATGGACGCTGGCGACAACATTGGTGGTGGCTCATCGGCCGATTCGACTCATATCCTCAAAGTCGCCAAGGAAATGGGCATCACTGGCCTTCTTCAGAGCCTCTACGACCCCGAGTCGGTTGAGGCGTGCGTAGCTGCCGGCGTTGGCGCCGAGTTGGCCTTGGACGTTGGCGGTAAAACCGACGATATGCACGGTGAACCAGTCCATATTATTGGCACCGTAACGGTTATCGATGATGGTCAATTTGAGGAGACTCGACCCACTCATGGCGGCAATCGTTTCTACGACGATGGCAAACGGGTTCGCTTCACCACTGTCGACGGCATGACGATTTTGCTGACGTCGAAGCGAAGCGGAAATGGGGCACGTGAGCAGATGTACTCGATGGGAATTAACCCTAAGGAGTACAAGATTGTTATCGCCAAGGGCGTAAGTTCACCACGACCGGCGTACCAGCCGATAGCAGCCGAGATCATCATCGTGAACTCACCTGGCGTAACTTCTGCCGATCTAGACACGTTCGAGTTCAAGCGCCGCAGGGTGCCGTTGTATCCGTTCGAGGACGCGGAGTACGCGGGTTAGTTTCAGTGAGTTCCCAATCCTTGCCTATTCAGCCGTAAACTTAAACGCATGAAACCTTGGATTACAGTTGGCGAAGCGTTGTCGCCCGACGGAACGCGGCTCGAACTCGTCGAACATGACGGCGAATACATCATCAGAGCCGACGATTTGCCGTTGATGTCGACCCGCATGCACTACTCAGAAGTCGAACTCGCCCGAATCGTGTGCAAGAAACTTAAGCCTGGCGCAAAACTGATGATCGGCGGACTCGGCCTCGGCTACACGCTCCGATCTGCGCTCGACCTGCTCCCAAAAGACGGCAAGGTCGTTCAGGTCGAACTCGTGCCCGAAGTGATCGAATGGAACAAAGGCCCGCTCAGCCCGTTCGCCGACCACCCGCTCAAAGACAAGCGAACGATACTCCAACTGGAAGATGTCACAAAAGTCATCAGGGGCGCCCGCAACGAGTACGACTCGATCATGCTCGATGTCGACAATGGGCCATCCCCGCTGGTCAACGAAAAGAACGGCTGGCTCTACAGTGATAGTGGATTATTGGCGATCAGAAGTGCGCTGAAAAACGGCGGACAGGTCGCCATATGGTCGGCCGATGACGAGCCAAGATTTATATCTCGTATGAAGCGAAACGGCTTCCGTGCTCAGAAGCACATGATTCAGACCCACAAAGGAAAAGGCGGAATTCGCCACATCATATTCACCGGTCGCAAAACGTAGCCTGCTACCTTGGATCACATCACGAACCGCCCACTCTTACTAAGCACCAGAATCGCAATTGACCACACGCAGCGAACGTCGCCAAAATAACTCGAATAAATCTCCCGAATCTGGGCAGAAGCTGTGGATGCGCTGGGGCGGCACCGCGATTGTGCTCATTGCAGTCGTGATTGTTGCGTTTGTTGCTCTGACGCCGGATGACGAAAGTGGCGATATTAGTGGATCGGCACTCGTCACGGGTGGTTCATTTATCGGCGATCCTAACGCTCCGGTCACACTCGTTGAATTCGGGGATTTTCAGTGACCTGCCTGTGCAAGATTTGCCCTCGGGCCAGGGCAACAGATTATTCGTGAGTACGTAGATACCGGGCGTGTCAGCATTTTATTCCGACATTTCCCGTTCATCGGCGATGAGTCGTGGAGTGCCGCTGAATCTTCAGAGTGCGCTGCCGAGCAAGGCCGATTTCACGAGTACGAAGAGACCGTATACCTGAATTGGGATGGCGAGAATCAAGGCACGTATTCTGACGAGAATCTTCGGATTTTCGCCGAGATGACCGGGCTGTTTTTGAACCAGTACGACGATTGCGTGAGTTCGGACAAGTACCTCGCTAAGGTTCAGGCCGACTACGATGCAGGAATTGCCGCTGGTGTGAATTCGACTCCGACGATCTTCCTCAACGGCAAGATTATTGGCGGGTTGAAAGATTACGGCGACTACCGGGTGAAAATCGAGCAAGCCCTGGCCGAAGTAGGCCGCTAATGCCGCTTGGATTGTGACTAACGAGTTAGCTCGCGTCACCCGGCAAGAAATGATCGATTAGATCGGCGCACCTGAGTATCGCCTGCTCGGAATCAAGAAATCGTTTGTTCGCCATGACGTAGGCTCGCGCTCAGAAAGAAAACCCGGCTAGCCGGCGGCCGACGTCGAATCCCACCACCGGGTTGGGCAAGCCCTATTTGTGGAAGAAAATTAAATCCTTATCGTCGATCATCCTAACCCACGTCGCCGGATTATCCATTTCCGCGGTCGCTATCAAGATACGTCCGTTGACTCGGACTTCCGGGTTACGTAAATACTCGGTCCACCGTCTGTCACGGGATAGGGAGAAGCCATCGACGAATATCCTCCCGGCAGCAAGAACGTTGTCTTCTGCGCCGCGTTCGTCGTCGTAGACCACCGAGATAACAGCGAAATAATCACTTCCATCGTAGCTGACGCCAATTCCGAAGGCATCGAAGGGGTCAAGTGCAAGGCTCTCGAACCTATCCTGCAAGGCCAAGTATGTATCTAACGGAAGGCCGATCCCACCAACTAGAGGATAAATATGATCTTCGACATCCAGTGTCACGTCGGATAAAAAGCCAGCGTAAACCCCTTCCTCGTCCATCGCCTTTGCCAACAACCTGAAATCCTCGTTCGTGGCCAGGGCGAGACTCTGGTCGGTAGCTACATCGATAAGATCGTGCATTTCTCCGGTACCGTGCGTCCAAAATACGACTTCGGATGTAGCATGCATCCGGCCGCCACGCCCAGTTGGACGAACGCCGCTCCGCGCCAGCAGGTTCGTGGCGTAATCCTCGGCCCAAGTGTAATAGTCCAACCCTTTTCGCGATTCCTGTTCGAGTTGCTCTTTCCAAGTTTCGTCATTTCGGACAGCATGTTCAATTTCAGTGAGGTCAAACCTTCCTCTAAGCACCTCGAAGGCGGTCTCTGCACTACCGGAGAGGATCGTCAGGTCAACGTTAGACGCCACGAAGCCAAGAGAAGCTCGCCAGTCCTCGACCTGGCGCCCCCCCCGGTCCGAATCCGCTGACCAAAGAATCGATAGTGCTCCCGCGTGAGATAGGTATTCCCCCTTCGACTTTATCGTCGGTTGCGAGTTCAGAGAGGTAGTCGGTCACTTCCTCATCGGAGGCACCCCGACCCGGAAGCTCGACTCCAAATTGCGTACGTTGCAATGCTTTGTCGGAAATCCAAATGGCTTCTCGAATTTCGGGGGAGTTGGGCAAGAACTCCAGAGCGCGGCTGAACCCATTGCTTGTGGCGTTGGGATCGGAAGTGGGCGTGTCCTCGGGTTCAGGTGTGCTGGTACTCACCGGTACCAAAGTGCTCGTGCTTACCGGCAGCGAAGTGCTTACGCTCTCTGACTCGGTGGTTCCCACGCCGTCTAGATCGGAGGTGCACGCGATCACCAGTAGGACTACCAGTCCGAGTGAAAATTTCCAAGACATCGTAGAAATGTGAATCACTATCCCTCTCGTCCTGCGGCATCGGAACAGGAGAGCGAGTCGACGACAATCACGAGCCTGTTGTCTCGTAAGTTCAAATCAGCCAAAAACTTCTTCCCAAGATCGATCCTAATGAGCGTACAGTATAAATGTTCGCCCAGAGAAAACGCCTGCATGCAGGGTGTCTTTGGCGGCTACTTCATTACACCGTTTGCGGGTGCTCTATGTTGCGTGATGTGGGCATGATCGCCTTTTAGGCGTTTTGCCACCACGTTTGGATCGACCGGCCATGGTAGAACCTCGGCTCGTTCAGCCCATTCGAAATACGTCTTCTCAAACGCCTTCGCACGGTCCTTCTCGCCATCGATCAGATTATTCTGCTCGGTACGATCGTCGCTGATGTTGTACATCTCCCACGGCTTGTTCCATTCGGCAACCAGCTTCCAATCGCCTATCCGAATGCCACGGTTTCCTTCGTGTTCGATCGTAATCGCCTGCTCCCGGTTTAGCTGGCGACCCTGCAACGCTGGCAGGAAGCTTTCGCCTTCGAGCGGGGTGATCTCGGTGTCGTGATGCTCTGTCGGATACTGTGCGCCAGCGATTTCGTAGCAGGTCGCTGAAATATCGATGATGTGCATCGGGTTATCGAGAATGTTCGACTTTTCGATCTGGTCAGGCCAGTGAACGATGAACGGTGTTGAAATTCCGCCCTCGTGAATCCAGCGCTTGAACAGTCGGAACGGAGTGTCAGATACGTTCGCCCAGGGCAGCTCTACAGCCTGGAACGTGGTGTCGGGTCCGGGTCGAAGCTCCGGAATGTCGCCTGCACGAACCTTATCGCCCTGAAGCGTTAATTCGGTCTCCCAAAGCGATGGATCTGGCCAGTCGCCATCCTCCTGAAACAGCTCGGCGCAGCCACCGTTGTCGGAGAGGAACATGATGACCGTGTTATCGAATTCGCCCTGGGCCCGCAGCGTGTCGATGATCCGCCCCACGCCGCGATCGACCTGTTCGACCATCGCTGCGTAAGTCGCCATACGAATGTCTTCGTATTCTTTATTTCGAACATCTTTCCAGTCGGGTGAATCGGAATCACGTGGCGAAATGTCCCACTTGTCATCGACAACCCCGAGTCCCTTTTGCTGCTCGTGGCGTGACGTGCGCATGGCGTCGTATCCGGCCATGTACTTGCCTTCGTACTTCACGATGTCGTCTTCCCGGGCGTGCAGCGGCCAGTGGGGAGCTGAGAATGCGACGTACTGGAAGAACGGCTTATCCATAGCGATCGATTCGTCGATCTGTCCCACGGCGTGATCGGCGATGGCGTCGGTTAGGTGGAAATCTTCGGTTTCAACGTCGATAAGTACATCTTCGAGAATGAGAGACTTGGGATTCCAGTACGATTCCGCCGCGTTCAGAATGCCAAAAGACCGATCAAATCCACGCTGTTTAGGCATCGGGTGCTTCTTGTCGCCGAGAATCCAATTATCCCGATCTCGGGCATCCCAGCTACTCGCAACATGCCACTTGCCCGAAATCATCGTGCGGTACCCGGCGGTCTTCATCACTTCAGCGATTGTCACACAGCCGTCTCGCAAATAACCCTGATACGAGGGCACACCAAGATCGGCAGTCAACTGCCCGATGCCAGCCTGGTGGGGGTGCAATCCGGTGAGCAGTGCGGCACGTGACGGGCAACATCGAGCGCCGTTGTACATCTGGGTAAATCTAAGGCCGTTGTAGCCGAGCGAATCGATGTTCGGCGTGCTGATTTCGCCGCCGTAGCAACCAAGATCCGAGTAGCCCAGATCGTCGACCATAATCACGACGATGTTAGGCTTTTTGGGCGCCGATGATGGGATGTTTTCGGGCATCGATTTCTCCTAGTTAGGGATTTGGACTCTGGCCCCCTCTCCTTGGGGCGAGGGAGAGACGTTGGTTGAAATGAATATTTGCGATAGCATGTACTAAGCGGTGGAAGACTTCTCCCTCAACCTAACCTTCTTCCCAGGGGGAAGGAACTTATCTGACCACTTGCCAATGTTTATTCACGGTTTTTCGTACGATGGCGCGGTCGTGCGGGGTGCGTTTGGCCACGGACGGTTCCAGCTTTCGTAGCCGAACGTTGGGTCTTGCGACATGTCGCCGTTTTGGGCGAGTCGATCGTCCATCGACGAATCGATAGACGACATTAACTCCTCCATCAACTCCGCCTCAAGCCTCCGAACAATGTCGGCGAACTCTGGATTTTCGTACAGGTTCACCTGCTCCTGCGGATCGTTCAGCATGTCGAACAACAGCATCTCGCCGGTGCGATATTTGTGCAGCTTGTATCGACCATCGAAGTTCATCCAGCCATCGGCAAGCAGGCCGAAAATATTGCCTCGGCCACTGGAGCCCGGCATGCCTTCGCCCGGCAAGGGTTGAGCGTCGTACCAGCCGGGTTGTTCGATGCCAGCCCATGCCAGCATCGTGGCGGTCACATCACGTAACTCGACCATGCCTTCTTGAACCTGACCAGCCTCGATTCCGGGGCCCTGAGCGATCATCGGAACACGTATCGCCGATTCGTAGAACGACGCCTTACCGATTAGATTGTGATCGCCAAGATAATCGCCGTGATCAGAAGCAAGCACAACGTAGGTGTTTTCGAGCAGACCTTTTTTACGAAGTGCATCGAGAATGGCGCCTACTTCGAAATCGATCTGCTGGACGAGTCCGGAGTAGTGCTTGCGAACGGTGACCTTCGTGTCGTCAGGGAACTCGGAGTAGTCGACGCCGTTCCACGGTCGCTTGTTGCCAT
>CAVOCL010000015.1:0-14272 GCA_963694185.1 Dehalococcoidia bacterium | reverse complement strand
CCGACTACATCGCAGGGTTCGTAGGTCTTTGGTTCGTGCTCGACGAGGCCCATGTCGTGATCATTGGAATTCGTGAGAAAGACCGTCGGCGTGGTATCGGCGAACAGCTACTTATAAGTGCGCTGGAACAGGCCAAACTGAACGATTCTCGAGTCGTGACGCTGGAAGTGCGTCAGTCGAACGAACCGGCAATAGAGCTGTACAAGAAGTACGGGTTTCAAGAGGTCGGTCTTCGCCGACGCTACTACTCAGACAACGGCGAAAACGCTGTGATTATGACCACGCCACCGATTCAGCACGACGATTTCCAGACTCAATTCGCCAGTCTTGTTGAGCAACACGCCGATAAGTGGGGATGGGTTTCGCGACCCGGCTATTCGGGATCTGAACACGCTAATTCGGAAGAACCAGAAGAAGAATCAGAAAACGATAACGCTTCTGAGGACGCTAAATAGCTCCGTCTGGCGGAAGCTAAGCTCCGCCCTGCATCATCGCCAGTATGAACAGTATGACCACCGCGGCGACTGTCAGTTTTACGGCCCAAGACGACCACTGCTTCTGGAAGCCCCTGAAGTGCTCAACCGATTGCCATTTTTTGCCGCGCCAGGCCAGTTCGTTGCCTTTCAAGCCTAAGAACAGGCTAGCTGCAGTCATAACGATTAGCTGAAAACCAGTCGGAAGCAGTACGGCTCCAAACAGGAATACCGTGTACGGCATTCCTGAGAACAGACCCCAGACGGCCGGCATGAGAAATGCAGCCCAGTTCCAACGTTTTACCCCGGGAGGGATTTCACCATCCTTCGTACCAGATGTGTTTGTCGAAGAAGAGTCTGGTCCATACGGGCTATCTGGCCCAGACGGTGCCGCATCAAGATCGCCAGAAGAACGACGTAGATCGTCCTGCTCACCGACTTGATCGTGAGCGGGCGCGTCGTTGGTCGGAGTCGAGATTGGATTCAGGTCTGGTCGATACGTCCGTGAAGCGGGCGATTTGGGAGCCTGCATCGTGGTTTGCGACCGCGTTTGCGCAGGCTCTGAAACCCGCGGTGTTGGCGAAATACGAACGGCATCTTTCATTTCAGTGCCGCACATCCAACAGTAAGTCGCATGAGTGTTGCCTGGGCTGCCACATCTGGAGCACGAAACCAGTGCTACAGGTGAACCCGCATCGACAACTACTTCAATTAAACGCTCGCCGCATCGAGTGCAAGCGTAGCCGTTTTTCGCATTTTCAGTGCCGCAATGGGCGCAGAAATGATGATTGCCGGCCCCGGCATTAGATTGTTCTGTTTGTTCTGCCATACAAGGTTAAGTCTAGAGGTGTTCCGCGTATCTCGCCAAGACGAATGCCCCACTACACAGCTTTACGCACGAGATTTGTACAAAGATTCGAAAAGATTCGTCTTTATAAGCTCGATACATCAAGATCCATGGCGTTCATCAAATCATTAAGTTCGTTTCGTGTCGAATCATCGATTGGCGGACTTGGGGGGCGTACATCGGCCGTTGTTGTAAACCCACGAAGCTTCATGATCTCTTTTCGTATCGCCAAGCCGATCCCCGCTGAATTCTCGTAACGAATCAGCGGTATCCACTTGTAGAAAATACTGCGCGCCCTCTCGATGTCGCCACTTGCCACGTATCTGTGAATGGCGACCAATACCTCCGGGTAGGCGAATCCGGTCATTGTGCCAATGGCGCCCCTACGCAGCTCCTCAAAAAGGAACGCTCCACCCAAACCACCAAAAATTCCCATGCTCCCACCAGTCGCTTCAATCACACGGGTTATCTTCTGAGGCGTTGGCGGGTCTTCGAGTTTCAAATACTTGGCGTCGGGCAATTCGGCATGCAACTTGCCGATAAACGCCGGATCCATGTGAACGCTGGTCTGCTCTGGCAGGTCCTGCACAACAATTGGAATTTCGGTAACTTCCTGAGCCGCAGCGTAATAAGCGTATGTCGCCGCCGGGTTGGGCTTGGCCATCTTGGCCGGTGCGATCATCACTGCGGTTGCACCCGCCGATTGGGCATCTCGCACCCGATCCGCCAATGCTCGACCGCTCTCTGCACTCGCACCAACAGTCACCGTCAGGTCATCGCCCGCAGCGGCAACTACAGCATCCATAACTGGCGACCTCTCTGCATCGGTTAAACGAGGTGCCTCGCCCATCACACCCAGCGCCACCACTCCTGTGCAATTGGCGTCTCGTGCAGCTTCAACCAACCGTACAAACGATGCCGTGTCGATCTCGCCGTTTGCATCGAACGGCGTTGGAAGCATGAAGTGAATTCCATCTAATTTACGATCTATTGCCAAACCGAATTTCCCCTAAATATGCACCTGTACTGGCGAAACAATGCACATAATGTTCTCGTTCAACGGCGGACGCAAGATGCTCCGATGTGCTTTATGGATTCCCCGTGAGCACCAACCATTGCCAAATGAGTGCTAAAATCACTCGCAATGATGACTACATATTCAATCTACCCAAGCTGTTGTACTAGTTCCTGAGCAGGGCTGGGCTCACAGTGTGTAATTGATACGACCCTGCCTAACCACGAACGGCAGGTTTTTTTGTTTTTGAGAATGGCACGAATATTTACGGAATGAGGTTCTGAACGGTGACCACTGGAAGAGTTGAAACGAAAGACTGGATTCCGAATCCAGACAACGCCCATGTGCTTAAGATTGACGGCCCAGAGCTCGCCAACTTTGAAGATCAGGTAAAGCTATTTCAGTCTGGTGAAAAAGACGAAATAGAGTTCCTGCGATTCCGACTGCGACAGGGTGTTTACGGGCAGCGACAACCAGATGCCCAGATGATTCGCGTGAAGCTGCCATTCGGCGGAATCACAGCCCATCAGATGGACATCCTTGGTGAAGTGTCAGAGAAATTCGCCCCACTGAAAAAGGGCCACCTCACAACCCGTGAGAACGTTCAGTACCACCACGTACCGATCGGCGAAACCACCGATTTGCTTCGACTACTCGGCGATGCCGGTATGTCGACACGTGAAGCCTGCGGAAACGTTGTACGTAACGTAGTCGCAGCCCCTTCAGCCGGTGTATCTGCCGACGAAGTGTTCGACGTAACGCCTTACTCGGCCGCTTACGCTCGATATTTCCTACGCCACCCAACCACGCAGAACATGCCTCGCAAATCCAAGGTTGCGTTCTCGGGTTCCGAAAAAGACGAAGCAATGGTGCTGATGCACGACGTTGGCATGCTCGCCCGAATTCGGGATGGCAAGCGCGGCTTCAAGATCGTAGTTGGTGGTGGACTTTCCACTAATGCCATGATGGCAAAGACTCTCAACGAGTTCGTGCCAGTAGAAGATTTCATCACGCACTGCGAAGCTGTTCTTCGAATATTCAACCGACAGGATGAAGAACGAAAGAGCATCGCAAAGGCTCGCATCAAGTTCACAATCGCCCGACTCGGAATCGAAACATTCCGTGAAATGGTCGATGAAGAACTGAAGGGCGACTGGGCGAAGAAAGAGATCGATATCGAGTCGCTGATGTTTGTCGACGACGAAGAGGCCGATGCTCCGGGCGTCCCGACCGACGCAACAGCCGAGCCGACCGGTGACGCCGTTTACGACAACTGGAAGCGAACTAACGTTGAGGCGCAGCGTCAGGAAGGCTTCAACATGGTTTACATCCGTGTTGAACGTGGCGACATCTACGCCAACCAGTGGTCGCAGCTGGCCGATATTGCCCGCAAGTTTGCTGGCGGTCGCGTACGAATCGATCAACAGCAGAACCTTGTTTACCGATGGGTGCGCACGGAATCTATATTCGACATCTACAACGCACTTGGTGCAATTGGATTCAGCGTCGCCGGTCGTGAGACCATCCGTGACGTTGTGACCTGCCCGGGTACCGACTCCTGCAAGCTGGGAATTACTTCATCGATGGGTCTGAACAAGGCTCTTGGTGAAACTCTCGACGGCATGGGCGATCTCGACCCGCTGGTCGAGAAGATGCACATCAAGGCAAGTGGTTGCCCGAACTCTTGTGGTCAGCACCACATTGCGAGCATCGGCTTCCACGGTGCAGTAATGAAGGGTCCTGGCGGACAGGTTCCAGCCTACGAACTCTTCTTGGGCGGTCGCTCAACTGAAGCAGGCGGCACCAAGGTTGGCGATCGAGTGAAGGCTCGAATCCCCGCCAAGCTTGCACCACAGGCTTTGAAGACGGTTCTCGACACCTATATTGCCGAGCGCAATGAAGGCGAAGAGTTCTCAGCGTTCATCGAACGATTCGGCATAAGCAAGTTCGAAGAAGAATTCGGCAAACTTAAAGCCGATCTTGGACCGCTCGACCGAGACAACATCCAGACCTACATGGACTGGGGCAAGACCGTTGTCTACAAGCTAGAGCGCGGTGAAGGTGAGTGCGCAGTCTAATCTGCGTTAGTAGTCTTTTCTTCTAAATAGAAAAACAAACAGGCGACTGCATTTATTGCAGTCGCCTGTTTTGGTTAACGATGAGTATGAAAAACCTACTTGTCGCCCGAATCGTCATCATCGTTCGGCGATCCGAAATCGATGATCTTCCCACTATCACCACGGTCTTCAGGTGGCTCCGCAGGCCTGTCGTCTATCCGGCGACCCCGCCAGTACTTCATCTCAGACTCGCTCTTTCGAACCGGCCCCGGCGTTCTTCTACGGCTGAACCCACCGCCTGCAACGCCGGCAAAGGAACCTTTTCGAAATCCCACAAAATATCCAAAAGCCAGCATCACAACGCCGATAACCGCAAGCGGCAGCTGGGCGAAAGAAGTGAACGCTGCAACCGCCAAAACAATCAGCCCACCAAGTACCAAGTAGCCAGAATCAAGCTTGATTCCGCCGGTCGCGGCACCAGCTCGCTTGGACGATTTGCTCTTCGATACAGTCGTCGAAAACGGCTCATATGCCCTGCGTTTTCGTGACTTAGAAGATTCTGAACTCTGGCGATTACTCGACCACACCTCGGGATCACCCTCAGTCTTTTTGAGTATCTGGTCTATTTCACGCTCAAATTTTGATTTATCAGGCATTAGTGAAAACTACCTAGTGAAAGGGAATCGCGTTGTTATACTCGGAAATCTATTACTGCCATCATCGCGCAGTACCACCCGGCTCAGTTCCTCTATATATCGTAAACAAACATGCCTGACATCGAATACGACAATTTCCTAAAGATCACCCTATTCAAGCTAAATTCTAGCTTCCGCCGATTAGACGCCGATGAACGAGCTAGAGGCAAAACTGAATTTGCTGAACTCATTGGCAAACATTCCGCCGAAAACGATGTTCGAACCTACAGCACGGTTGGCACCCGCTCTGACGCCGAGCTCATGCTGGTGCAAGACTCGCCGTCGATCGATACTTTCCATGAGCTTTCCAAGGACATCAACCAGTCGCTTATCGGCGGCCATCTGGATCAGGCGTATTCATACCTGTCGATCCGCCGAAAGAGCCGATACAAGCATGGCGGCGGCGCACCCAAGCTCAAGGAAGACTACAAGTACATGGTTATCTACCCGATGACCAAGACACGCCCCTGGTACGAAAAGACGATGCAAGAACGCCAGGACATGATGAACGATCACTTCCGCATCGGTAAAAACTACCCGATGGTCAAGATCAACACGTCGTACGCTTTTGGAATGGATGACACCGAGTTCGTGCTCAGCTTCGAAATGGACGACCCATCGGACTTCGTATCGCTGGTTATGGATCTACGAGAAGTCCCGGCTTCCCGGTACACAGCAACCGAAATTCCAATCTTCACAACAATAAAAATGCCAATAACCGAAGCCCTGGACGCGATGGTTTAGGGGCACGCCCTCTGTCATTGCGAGGAGGAACGACGTGGCAATAACGCTCATTCGAAAATGACTTGTTGAATTAGCCAACTGTTTAGCTGAGTTGATCACGAGTGGCGCATTGACACCTATAGTCGGCCAGCCCTCGGCTCATTAACACTGATTGCCACGTGGCTCAGGGCAAGCTCCTCGCAATGACAACCAGTCGCCTCGCCCTAAAAAACCACAAAAAAAGCCCCGGCAAAATCGCCGGGGCTTTTTCATATTTCAAAAGTAGTACTACTATTAAGCGATGTTCGCACCTGGCTCCGAAGCATCGTAATCGTAGTCATAGTTCAGCTTGATGAACTCTTGCTGATCTTTAGGAACCTGATCTTCAGGGAAGATGGCGTTCACTGGGCAGACGGGCTCGCAGGCTGCGCAGTCAATGCACTCGTCTGGGCTGATGAAAAGCTGGTTGTCGCCAGGCTTTGAATAAATACAGTCGACTGGGCATACGTCTACGCATGCTCCGTCAAAAACGTCGACGCAATCCTTGGCGATGATGTAGGTCATCCGATAGGGCTCCTGTTAAGTTGCGACCATTACCTTTTTGGTCGGCTTTGTTTCAAATCCACGGCAGATTATACGTTTGTGTAACCCGGCGTAAATAGGCTGACACACCCGCGTTTATGCAGAATGTGCCAGCCAAAAATTATCTATCTAAAGAACGGTTGGGGAATTAGTGACCGCCGCAGGCGCAACCACCACCGCCGCCGCCGCCGCAACCACCGCCGCCTCCACCACCGCAACCGCCGCCGCCGCAGGCACAGCCCGAGGAGAAGTTGGGGTTAGAGATTACGAAGCCTGAACGCTCAAAGCCCTCGACATAGTCGATGCTCGAACCTTCCAGCATTGGGGCACTTTCGTCATCGACTACTGCCTTGACGATGCCTTCTACGACTGTGTCGTTTTCAGAAGGGGTCTCTTCGAGACCGAATATATATTCGACGCCACCGTGGTCCGCGGTTGCAACAGCGATACGAAGGTACTGACCTTCGGCATCCTGTTCCTTAAGAACCTCAAGCAGTTTGCTTGTCGCCGCGTCGGTGAACTCTACAACGGTCGTTGAACTGACCATTAGTTACTCCAGAAAGCGTTATATAACGTGTAAATGAGTTGCTTTAACTACTTTACGCGCTTTTTTGTCAAAAAGTACAGATTACGAATATGAGAATACTGTTGTTAATATTTCACGTATTAGGTGCAACAACAGTGCCCAATGAACGAATTCCGGCGGTATCATTTATGTCCGTGGTGGCAATTCGCCAACAGTTATTTCGGCGGTGCCATCGCGAAGCGGGAATGATTTATATCGTTTCCAGAATCGATCTACTCGAACGTACCTACGTTCAGTGTAGACCTCTGAACCTCGTTAGGAAAACTGGAAAAAGCTCGAATGGATGAACTCGACCGAAAAATTATCAGCCTTCTGGAACGTAACGGGCGAGCATCGAACGCTCGAATCGCTCGTGACGTAGGTGTTAGCGAAGGAACCGTGCGTCGGCGCCTGAAGCGTTTGATCAGTGAACAGATCATCAACGTTATTGCACTTCCCGACCCCCGAAAGCTGGGATACAACTCTGAAGCTCTGATCGGCGTGCAGGTCGATCCCGACAAAGTCGACGATGTTGCCACGAAATTGGCAAACCTCGAACACACTCGTTGGGTAACCATCACAACCGGTACTTACGACGTGTTCGCATGGGCAACCCTGCCGAACGCCGAAGCGCTCGGGCGCTTCCTGCGTGACGAAATTGGTGCTATCGAAGGCGTACGCCGAACCGAAACGTTCGTGAACCTTCAGGTAATGAAACGAGAATTCGGCATTCCTGCCTAGTTCCCCTGAAATATGTGCGAATGAAAAAGAGGTGCTCATTTAGTTGGGGACCTCTTTTTTGTTAATCAACTGCCTAGCCGATAACGCCGACACGAAATATAATCATTCGCCATCGCAGGGTTTTCCGACGGCATGTAATTGAAGCAGCCTGCGAGTATTCTGATTCGAACCTTCTAACGGTTATTACTAATTAAGGCCTCGTGCGGCCTTCCTTATGGAGAGAACGATGCAGCAAACTGCTGTCCCAGCCCGGCGATCCGACCCCCTGGCCATGCTCGGCCCGGCAGAACCATCACTGTTCGAACGGCTTGTTCCAGCAGCAACCGTCTGGCACAAGTCTGCAGCAGTGGTGATCGGAATCATTCTCGTCGCACTCCTAGCTCAGGCACGATTCTTCATTCCAGATAATCCAGTACCGATCACGCTTCAGGGATTCGGCATTCTTATGCTCGGTGGCGTGCTTGGCTGGCGACTCGGTCTGGCTTCGGCATTCGGCTACTACCTTGTAGGCATGGCTGGGCTACCGGTTTTCGCCAAGGGCGGTGAAGGCTGGGACTACGTAATTCACGGTGCCACCGGCGGGTATCTTCTCGGATTCATACTCGCAGCCGGTGTCGTTGGCTATCTTTCGCAGCGCGGTTGGAACCGTGGACGAGTTCTGTGGCCGATGCTCATCGGATCATTGCTGATCTACGCACCGGCTCTGATTTGGTTGTCGGTATTCGACTTCGGATGGCCAGATGAAGGCAAGCTTCTTTCAAGCGCTCTTTATCCGTTCATGACAGGCGACATTCTGAAACTCATAGCCGCAGCCACTGTAACCGGTGGACTGTGGCGCATTGCAGATAGCAAGCGGTAAAGCCGCCTACCTTATTGAACCGGCTGTTCGCCGGCTCCGTGGTCGCGCCAGTGGCCACACTTTTTATCTGAACTAACAGGACATTCACGGTGTACAAAGACACGAACTGCGGAGAGCCTCGCGAGGCCACGGTTGGATCACAAGTAACGGTTGCTGGTTGGGTCCATCGACGACGGGATCACGGCAACCTGATATTTATCGACCTCCGCGATCGAAGTGGCCTGCTGCAGGTCGTTTTTAATCCTGAACAAGGCGAAAAAGCCCACGAACTTGCAGGAAGCCTGCGATCGGAATGGGTAGTGCAAATAACCGGCAAGGTAGTAAGCCGATTACCCGGTGCCGAAAACCCCGACCTGCCAACCGGCACGGTTGAACTTTCAGCTACCGACCTCGTCGTGTTGAACAAATCTCTAACACCGCCGTTCGAGATCGCTGACGATTCGGAAGTCGACGCAAACACCCGACTCAAGTACCGATTCATAGATCTACGACGACCTCGTATGCAGGAAATACTGAAGCTCCGGCACAAAGTTACTCACATGATGTGGGACTTCCTGACCGAAAAAAAATTCACCCAGGTCGAAACACCAATCCTTATTAAGAGCACACCAGAAGGCGCACGAGACTACGTCGTGCCAAGTCGTGTGCACCCCGGCGATTTCTATGCGTTGCCTCAGTCACCACAGCAGCTAAAGCAGCTATTGATGGTTTCCGGCGTCGAACGCTACTTCCAGATCGCACGCTGCTTCCGTGATGAAGACCTTCGTGCCGACCGGCAGCCAGAACATACTCAGCTCGACTTAGAAATGTCCTTCGTCCATCAAGACGATGTAATGGCAGTAGTTGAAGAGCTCTACTCGAAGATCGCTAACGAAACTCGTCCTGACGGCAAAGTCCCTGCCACCTTCCCACGGCTGACCTACGCCGAGTCCATGGAGCGATTCGGATCCGACAAACCCGACCTTCGTTATGGCATGGAACTAACCACAATCACTGAAACGGCAGCGAGTTCCGACGCCCGTGTATTCCAGGCCGTGGCAGCTGCTGGCGGTTCAATTCGTGGATTCGTAGCACCCGGCTGCGGCAACTACGGACGTCGCCAAACCGACAATCTAACCGAGTTCGCCAAGTCGAGCGGTGCGCAGGGTCTGGTGTTTATCGCACTCGACGAAAGCGCCGCATCTATCGACGCGCTTGAAGAAGACCACATCAAGTCGCCCCTCAAGAAGTTCCTATCGCTCGACGTTATAAAGAAGATCGCAACTGAAATGGGCGCAGAGCCTGGCGACCTGATGTTGATAGTCGCAGGAACCGAGAAGCTGGCAAACACCGTTCTTTCGAACCTCCGTGGTGAAATGGCAAAACGGCTTGAACTCGCCGACCCAAACGAATTCTCGTTTGTTTGGGTTTACGACTTCCCATTGTTCGAGTGGGACGAAGAACTCAAGAAATACGAACCCGCCCACCACGTGTTCTCGTCGCCCAAGGCCGAGCACATGGAATATCTCGACTCCGACCCCGGCAAAGTAATCGGCACCCTTTGGGATCTCGTTTGCAACGGTTCGGAAATGGGTTCGGGCAGTATCCGTATCCATGAAAAAGACCTTCAAACGAAGTTATTCAACATCATTGGGTACACCGAAGAACAGATAAGCGACCGATTCGGCCAACTGCTAACCGCATTCACCTATGGTGCTCCGCCGCATGGAGGAATGGGTCTTGGGCTCGACCGTCTGGTTGCGATTCTTGCTGGTGAATCGGCAATTCGAGAAGTGATTGCGTTCCCGAAGACACAATCGGCAGTCGACCCGCTCTTCGATTCACCCTCGCCCATAGAAGCCTCGCAGCTTGAAGAGTTGCACGTACGTATCGTTATGCCAAAAACTTAGTACCACGCATACGTGTAGACACTCTGCAATATCTGCGGCCAGAAATCGTGACCCTGAGTTACAATTGATGGCAATCAAGGAGCGCCCGTGATCTCTCAAGGGGCGCTTCTTTCATGCACGGGACCACTGTGCACCCATTACTGGATGTTTCGGAGAACGCGTTGAAAGTAACTCGCGACGATGCAGAAAATCGTCAGGCTATTCTTCACATTGAAGTGGAAGATCATCGTGTGGAGAAGCATCTCCAGCGAGCGCACCAGAAAGTTTCGGCGCGTATTAATATCCCCGGGTTCCGCAAGGGCAAAGCCCCTCGCCGGATCGTCGAGCAGTTCGTTGGTCGGGATTATCTCCTCGACGAAGCGATGGAAACTCTCGTTCCCGAGGCTGTCGGTGTCGCCGTGGAAGAGTCGGATATCGAATCGACTCACACCCCACCTCGTGTAAACGTGGTCGAGCGTGACCCCATCGTCAAAATCGATGCAACCGTCGCACTCCCACCCATAGCCACACTTGGCGATTACAAGAAGCTTAAGTTCGACGACGAACTTGAAGTGGTGATAGACGAACAGATCGAAGAACAGCTGACCCAGATTCAGGAACAGCAAGCCACATGGGAGCCAGTAAAACGGGCTGCCAAGCTTGGCGACATGCTGGTAATCACATCTAAAGGCTTGGTCGGCGGCAACGAATTTGCCAACGTTGATGCAGGCGAATTCTTGGCTGAAGCCGGAAGCATGAACCCCGTTCCCGGATTCTCCGAGCAGCTGAAGGGCATGAAAGAGGGCGATACAAAGGAATTCGATATCGAAATTCCTGGCGATTACCCGAACGAAGAGTTCGCAGGTAAAACTGCCAACTTCACTGTCGATGTATCAGAAGTGAAGAAGAAAGAACTGCCCAAACTCACTAATGCGTTGGCAGCTTCACTAGGCGAAGATTTCAAGACGGTCGCGGAATTACGGGCTCGAATTAGCGAAAATCTCGAAGCGCAGGCCAAAGATGGTTTGCGAAGATCGTTAGAAGAAAAAATTATCGATGCACTTGTTGAAGGGGCTACATTCGAAGTCTCACCAATGATCATCGAACACGAGGCTGAACACGTACTCGAGGATCAACAGCGACAGCTAGCTCAGTACAACATCGATTTCCAGCAGTACATGCAGGGCATCGGTAAAACCACAGAGGAAATATTCGCTGAAGCACAGGATTCAGCTGAACTACGACTCAAACGAATGCTGGTGATCGATACCCTGGCAGAAGATGGCGGCGCATCGGTAAGTGACGAAGAAGTCGCTACCGAAATCGCCACCATGCAGGACACACCGCAGTACGCAAATGAAAACCTAGATACCGACGAAGCCCGTGACGCCGTTCAGCGAATTCTTAGCAGGCGCACAGCAATCGATCAGGTAATCGAAATAACGCACAAGCCAAAGACAGCTAAGGCGAAGGCGAAAAGCACTAGCAAAGCCGCCAAGAGTGCCAAAAAATAACGAAAAGCTCTGAGGGCGATAAAAATGACATCAGGACTCACAACACCAAACGACTTCGGCTTCGGCGGCGCCAACTCACCGCAGGGTAAGGACAGCCCGCTGCTAGGCCTGCCCGAAAGCATCGTGCCAATGGTCATCGAAACCGGCGCACGAGGCGAACGGGCTTACGACATCTACTCGTTGCTGCTCAAGGAACGAATCGTGTTCTTAGGAACACCGATCAACGCTCAGGTCGCAAACGTGATCGTTGCTCAGCTTCTGTTCCTCGCACGGGAAGATTCCGAAAAAGACATCAACTTGTACATCAACTCACCCGGTGGTGAGGTTTACTCAGGAATGGCCATCTACGACACGATGCAGTACGTTCCTTGCGATGTCGCAACGTTCTCGATCGGCCTCTGCGCCAGCATGGGAACCGTTCTTCTCGCAGCCGGTGCAGCAGGCAAGCGATACGCTATGCCTAACTCCACCATTCACATGCACCAGCCCTTGAGTGGTACCCAGGGTCAGGCATCAGATATCGAAATTCACGCCAGGGAGACCCTGAGAATTCAGGACCGCCTGCGACAGATTTTCGTTGACCATACGGGTCAGCCTTATGAGCGCATTGCTCGTGATCAGGACCGAGATTTTTGGTTGAATGCAGAACAGGCAGCTGAGTATAGGCTCGTAGACGAAGTCTTACGCCCGGATTCAAAGGAATCGAAGTAGACCCTTCTAGATAATCTCGATAAGCGGTAAACTCGTAGTAAGTAGTTAGGCATTCATACATGACGACTGATCAAATAAACGGCGGTGGCGGCGACGGTACAAATACCGGAGAAGCCTATTCGTGTTCGTTCTGTGGAAAGCCTCAGGAAAGCGTCCGACGGCTAATCGCAGGCCCATCGAAAATTTTCATCTGCAACGAATGCGTTGGCAGGTGCCAGCAGATCATCGCCGATGATCAGCCCATTGTTAAGCCTCACCAGAAGCCGACAACTCCTCGCGATATGTTAGAAATGCTCAACGAGTACGTCATCGGGCAGGAACGCGCCAAGCGGGTTATATCGGTCGGTGTGTACAACCACTACAAGCGCATTTGGTTTGGAACTGAAGACCCCGACGTGGAGCTTCAGAAAACCAACGTAATGCTGGTTGGCCCTACCGGTTGCGGTAAAACCCACCTCGCTCAAACTCTCGCAAGAATTCTGGATGTACCGTTCGCCATCACCGACGCCACCTCGCTTACAGAGGCTGGTTATGTTGGTGAAGACGTCGAGAACATTCTGCTGCGCCTGATTCAGGATGCAGAATTCGATATCGCACGAGCCGAGCAAGGCATCATCTACATCGACGAAATCGACAAGATCGCTCGTAAGTCCGCCAACCCGTCCATCACTCGTGATGTTTCAGGTGAAGGCGTACAGCAGGCGCTCTTGAAGATCCTCGAAGGTGCAGTCGTAAACGTTCCGCCGCAGGGTGGCCGTAAGCACCCGCACCAGGAATTCCTGCAGATCGACACCTCGAACATCATGTTCATTCTCGGTGGAGCCTTCGATGGCCTCGGCGAGATTATCCAGGGTCGTCAGACCAAGGACATCACGTCACTCGGGTTCAACTCACTTGGCAAGGGCAATGCACAGGAAGAGGAAGCAGACTTCACGGCAGTAGAGCCGGGCGACCTGCTTCACTTCGGATTCATCCCTGAATTCATCGGTCGTGTACCGCTGGTAGTAGGACTTGCCGATCTCAATCACGAAGAGCTCATTCAGGTTCTTACCGAGCCGAAGAACGCACTGGTTCGCCAGTACGAAGCACTGTTCAAGATGGACGGCGTTGAGCTTTCGTTCGATAAGGGCGCACTCGATGCAACGGCACGGCTGTCTAAGGATCGCAAGGCTGGTGCTCGTGGACTACGCTCGATCGTCGAAGAACTACTTGTCGACGTGATGTACGAACTACCTTCCATGGAAGGTGTTGCGAAGTGCATCATTCGAGAAGAGACGGTTACTGGAAACAAGTGGCCGGAATTGCTCGACGAAGATGGCAATCGATTGGATAAAGACCTGCCAGACGGCAAGCACAGGGCCGCTGCTTAGCAAGTTCTAATAGTGAATAACAAAAAGCCCCGGCATCACGCCGGGGCTTTTTTTGTTTGTGCCACTTCACCGGCATTCGCCCACTGTCATCCTGAACTCGATTCAGGATCTGTGCCAACCCGCCAACAACTCAACGCTTCAGCCAACAACCCAGAGGCACGTAAACGTGGCAATGCCACTACGACCAAACCCATCGTCCGAAACGTACACCGCCGAAATAGAGCGATATCAGCAATGAGCGCCCGTTAGGAG
>CAVOCL010000014.1:0-14622 GCA_963694185.1 Dehalococcoidia bacterium | reverse complement strand
GGTCGACACATCGCCAGATGAAGCATCGGTCCAGGCTCCGTTTACATAGTTTTGGTACCGCTCAGCCATCACAATTCCTTCCATACGTCGAGAGATAGGATTCTTTGAGACATACATTACGCTATGGCCGGGGCTGAGTTGCAGTAAACGCGTGAAAAAATGCTGGCGAGTGGCGTACTTTTGCGAACGATTGGACGCGCAAAGTGGCCTTCAGGTGAAGACCACTTTTGAATGCAAAGAAGCGAGAGGGAATCTTTGACAGTCGAAACGAACCAGATGGCTGGCGAATGGCCAGACAGCAGGTTCGTTGTATTTGATTATCCGGCCAGTCGTTGCGAGCGTTTTGATGCCTGATCACGCTGGCGTAGAACTGACGTTATCGCCCACTGAACTCTTAGTTCAACTTCACCGTGAGCCCACGGCTTGTTGATGTAGTCGAGCGCACCAAGTGTTCGAGCTGTTTCGAGATCGCTTGGGTGACCCTTCGCAGTGACCATGATCACTGGAATATTCCTCGTTCGAGGATCTTTCTTTAGAAGTGCCAGTGCCTTGAATCCGTCGACTCGCGCCATGGCGACATCGAGCAGAATCATGTCTGGTTCATAAGAAAGCGTTGCGGCGATCACTTCATCGCCATCGGATGCTTCCGAAACAGTGTAGCCAGCTGCCTTGAGCGTTCTGCTCAGAAGCAGTCGGATATCCGAACTGTCGTCTACCACTAGTATTTTGTTCATTTCGATTCCCTCTTGCATTCGTGTAAATCGATTCTGATTCGTTTACACGTGTGCGCAAATAATTAAGCGGTCTCGCCGATGTCTTCCCAGTCGGTATCTGGGTATAGGCGTGAACGTTGAGCCAGCTGCGATAGTTCGGCTTCTTCAGCAGGATTGATCACTGGCTCAGTGGTGATTCCTGGGATTTTGAAGGCCACGGTCGTTCCCTGATTTTCGATGCTGTTTAGCCACAGGTCACCCCCGTGTAGTTCAGCGATGGACCTTGCGATTACGAGGCCCAGACCTGTGCCGCCGGCCTCTCGGGCTACGCGGTTGTCAGCTCGGAAGAAGGCTGTGAACAGCTGTTTTTGATCTTCTGCCGATATCCCGATTCCTTCATCTTCGACCAAAACGCTCAGATGGCCGTCATCGACAACGACACTTAGCCTGATCTGTGATTTTTCGCCGGAGTATTTGTGTGCGTTGCTTAGCAGATTCGTGATGAGCTGTGCGGTTCGGTTTCGATCAGCCTCGATCCAGATATCTGAATCGGGCATCGATACTTTTAGGCTCTGGGATTTTGATTCGAGAATCTGTTCGAAGCTCTTGTCGAGTTCAACTATCAGATCATCGACTTGGAACACGCTGGTTTCAATTCGTAGCTTGCCAGCGTCCATTCGTGAAATGTCGAGCACGTCGTTGATCAGCAGGCCGAGCCGTGACGAGTTCTTACGCATGATGTTCAGAGCTTCAACGTGTTCATCGGTGAATTGGTCGGCATCGTCGACTAGAAGATCGATAAACCCCGAGACGATGGTGAGCGGTGTTTTCAGTTCATGCGAAACGGTTGAAAGGAACCGAGTTTTTGCGGCGTTAGCTTCCTGAAGTTCCTTGTTACGTGAGTCGAGCTGATCACGAAGTGCACGTTCCATTTCGAACATCTGGGCGTTTCTGAGGCTTGGTGAAACCTGCCTGGCGATGTTTTCCAAGAAATCGATGTGTTCATTCGTGTACGCTTCTTTTTGCTTTGAGCGAAAGCTCAGGTAACCCATCGGATCAGTGATATCGCCGACAGCGACTTGAATCCATGAGAGGAGCCCCTTAGTTCTTAGATCCGAGCCTGGTACTTCGACTATTTCGGCAACAGATTGATAGTTGCGCACAATCGCACGGGTCGCCCGTAGTTCACGAATCTGATCCGCATCTGGCTTTTCAATCTGATGGCCTTCATTCGGCATATCGAGGGCGAGACCTGTTACGAAGGATATCTCGAGCATTTCTTTATCAGGAACCGCGATGGTTGCCACGAATCTATCGAAGGGCACAAACTTGCTTAGTTCTTTTGCAACGACTGAGAAGATGCTTCTCATTTCGGTTTTGCTGCTGGCTGCCCTGCCGATAACTGCAATAACTCGACGTTCTTCGACTGCTCTGGTGAGATCGGCTGTTAGGCGTGCGTTCTGGATCGCCGGTGCGATCTGGTTTGCAACACGTTGGAGCAGATCGGCATCATCTTCACCGAGTACGGAATCTGCGAGAGAACTGACGATAAGCATTCCCAGAGGGTTCGACTCTTCACCGAGCGGAACTTGCATCCACTGCCGGTCTTCGGAGTCATAGTCCTGTCCTTCGGCGCCCAATCCCAGTGGATCTCTGCCTCGTCCCGACAATATTCCTGAACCTGCGTGTGCGAGATCGACTTTCACAGTGTCGCCAACGTTGAGTCCAAGTAATCCGGCTGTTGACCAGCAAACTATCGTGGCGGTGTCGTTTTTCGGCTCGGTGAGTATTGTTCCGAGATGATCGAAGTTCATCAGGTTTGAAAGGGCACCGCTAACAACAAGCAAGATCGAATCAAGATCAGTTTCGTGAGTGGCGGCTCTACCGATTTCGGCGAGCGCTGTGCGTTCCATCACTCGGTGTTGCGATTCCTGATAGTGAATGGCGTTGCTGATACCAGGTGAAATTTGGGCAACGACCTGACGCATGATGTCGACGTGCCGGGGGCTGTATGCGTTTCGATCGCGACTGCGAATGGTGATAGTGCCGTCGATCGCCGAGATTGGCACGGTCATCTGAGAATGTAGTCCGTAGTCCCGCGGATTAACTAGTCCGTCTGGGTTGCCTACTACGGAGACGACCAGACCACCGATTTCGTCTTCGGGTGCCTTCATTCCTGCGACAAACTCAAGTTGCATGCGTCCATCGCGTCTCGCGGTAGTAATCGTCAGACGGTCGTAGTCGATGAGCGTTGTCAGATCATTACTGAATCGTGCGAAGATGCGATTTATATCGAGGTCCCAGTTGGCACCTATGCCGATTGCCAAAATTGTTCGGCGTTCGTCTTCAGCGTTGTTCATGACTGTCATCGCTCGGGTTGCCACTTTGGGCCTGACCCCAACCGAACCAGAGTGTTCCTGCGAGCACGCTAGTAAGTACGGCGGTGACTTCAACTAGTGGTAGCCATGCACCTGCTGATGAACGGATTCCGTTGAATCCAAGTTCAATGGCAAGAACGGCGATGATGACGAAGATCGCTGGTGAATAAGCGATTAGCCTGATGCGTTCGGCGCCATCGCCATCGGCGAGACTGCGCACTGAACGCAGTGAGCGGCGGAACCCAGTAGGTTCATCATTCAAATGTGTAGAACTTGGTAAGTTATTCGGCACTTGACCCGTATTGACGGAACACGATGGATTCAGGTCGGCGCGAAACTGCGTCAACTGCGAAATCCTTCTGCGTCACCTAACGAGTATTACTTACGAACAGTTTGTTCTCGTCCGCACTCCCGCGTAACTCGATAGGTGCAATCCCCAATTGCCGTTTGGGTTTGAATGATCACTACAAACTGGCCGATTGGCTCACTTTGCCGAACGGATACGTTCAATAAACGACTCTGCCGACTGCTTTAGCCATAGTGTCCAGGGAACGCCGATGCACTTCACGCCCATGGCCAGGAATTTGTCGATATTGGTGTCGTTTGCTAGCGTTCCGGCAATTCCACCGCCTTTGATTACGAGACGAATGGCGCGTTCTAGCGCTGCTTGTACTTCGGGATGATCGGGGTTGCCGGTGTGGCCCATCGAGGCTGCCATGTCGGACGGCGCAACGTAGAAGACGTCGATTCCGTCGACTTTTGTGAGTTCGGGCAGATTGGCGATCGCGTCGAAGTCTTCGATAAGTGCGATGCACTGCACTTCTTCGTCTGAACGCTGGAAATAGTCGTCAACTCCGTAGGCGCGCCGTCCCCCAGCTACGCCACGTACCCCGTTTGGCGGGTATTTGCAGGCGCTGGCGGCGAGTTCAGCATCGGCAACCGTGATGATGTGGGGAATCATCACGGCACTTGCGCCCTGATCGAGGGTGCGCAGAATCAACGCTTCATCGAGTTTGTTTACGCGGACTACACTCGACATGCCCCATAGTTCGCAGGCACGAGTGATATCGGCTACTTCGGCCCATGAAACGCCGCCGTGTTCGAAATCGACAAACGCTGCATCGAACCCAATATGACCAAGAAAATCGCACATGTCTGAATTGTTAGGCCCGTTGGCAATCACCCCGACGCCGCCTTCATCGATGGTTTTCTTCAGTTGATTTGTGCTGTATTCGCGTTGCCGTGCCAATTTCTGGCTCCTTTGTTCGTTATAGCGTGCGCTTGGCGCTTGGCGTCCAGAAGTTTGCTTCTGTTGTTGCTAATGGCATTTATGAAACCGAATGCAGATAGCGCGTAGCGTCGATGAAACTTACACTTCTTTAGTAATTATTTCTGCGATGGCACATGTCATCCCCACCAATCAAAGATTATTTAGGTTTGAAATGTCACGATTCTCTCGGGCTAAAAAGGTTCATGGTCAAACGGTTGAAGGACGGCGCGCCGTTTTGGAGTCGCTCCGTGCAGGACGCTATATCACGCGGTTGGTGATGGTCGAGGATTCCGATTTAGGACCCCAGCTAAAGGAAATTGTGATGCTGGCGTCTGAAAAAGGCATTGAGGTTCAGGCGGTTTCTCGCAAGGAACTTGAGGCGCAATCGCAGACCAAGAAGGCTCAGGGCGTAATTGCTGTGGTGCCCGATCCTCGGTATCACGAACCCGAAGATCTGATGCTGTTGGCAGAATCTGGTGATCAGCCGCCATTATTGGTGATGCTGGACGGCATTCAGGATCCGCACAATCTTGGCGCTATTGCTCGAACGGCGGATGCTGCAGGGGCGCACGGCCTCATTATTCCCGAACGGCGAGCGGTTGGTATCACGGCAGGTGCTTTGCGGGCTTCAGCCGGGGCGCTGGAGCATGTGAAGGTTTCACGGGTTGGCAACTTGAACCGGACAATCGAGAACCTGAAAGAGCTTGGGATGTTGGTGATTGGATTGGCTGCCGAGGGTGACGTTGAGTATCACGAGGTCGATTTCACTGGACCGGTGGTGATCGTGGTTGGTTCCGAAGGCAAGGGACTTTCTCGGCTGGTGCGAGAGAACTGTGATCAGATCGCGTCGATTCCGATGGCCGGTCAGCTTTCTTCGCTGAACGCATCGGTGAGTACGGGCATTGTGCTGTACGAGGCGTTCAGGCAGCGGACTGGGAAGTAGTTTTTCGGGTGTCGCGTTGCAACCCAGAGCTTTTCCTGAAAGATGTAACGGGGTCGTAGATGTCGATCTTTTGTCATTGCGAGGAGCCTGCTCTGAGGCGACGTGGCAATCGTGTTCTGGCTGAAATAACTTAGAGCGTTCTCAGCCAGCGATTTACCGCTGAGATCCTTCATTCGTTCATTCGCTTATGTGCTGGCGTAGCGTTGCCCTGAAACGCTGGTTGCCACGTCGTCGAACTCCTCGCAATGACAGAACCACGGCCTGACCCACGATTGCGATTGAATCAATCGGCTAATCACCAAGCGCAGGTCTATACTTTTTCATCATTCTGGTACTCCACTTTGACGACCCTGTTCAGCAATTGAGATTTAGACGCACCTTTTGACAACGGAACCCGGTAAACGGCTCGACAGTTCGTCCAATAACTACCATTGGAAGGTGTTTTGGACGGTCGCAATAGCGCTGTTTGCGATGGTTCTCGATTTCTCAATTGTTTCGCTGGCGTTGTCATCGATTGCTGATGAGTTCAAGGTCACGCTTCGAGCCGTGACGTGGGTTGCCATATCGACCGCACTGGTCACCAGCGCAATCATGCTGCCGCTTGGTCGAGTTTCGGATATTACCGGGCGTAAGAAATTCCACATTGCCGGATTGCTGTTTTTCGTTGCTGGTGGGCTACTTGCGTTTACATCGCAGAACCTACCGATGCTGATCGGATCACGAGTTGTGATGTCGATTGGTAGTGCGATGGGGCAGGCGGTTGTGTTCGCGATTATCGTCGGCGTCTTCCCCCCAAAAGAACGTGGCAAAGCGCTTGGGTTAATTACGACTGCTGTAGCGATTGGTGCTGCTTCGGGGCCGATAATCGCCGGGCCGATTATTCAGGAATTTGGGTGGCGAGTGATATTCCTCGTTACTTTGATACCGAATGTGATCGGAATCATTTTGGCGATAGTGGTGCTTGATGATTCGCGAATCGGTTCGGCTGTACGGAAGGTCGGATCGAAGTACGACTGGGCAGGGGCATTTGCTTCAGCCGGAGCACTTACGGCGTTGATCGTAACGATTTCGAATCCGTTCGCGTATGAGTGGGGTTCGTTTCAGATCGTCGGTGGCTTCGTTCTGAGTTTTGTGTTGTTCGTGTTCCTTATTTGGTGGGAGCTACGCATTCCTGATCCGATGATCAATTTGCGGTTCTTCAATAATTCGACGTTTAAATGGTCCACATCAACACGATTTTTAGCGTTTATCGGTGGGTCGGCAACGTTTTTCCTGATGCCGATTTTCGTTCAGAGCTTCATGGGGTACGACCAGCGTTCGGCTGGAATGATTATGTTCGTTGGGGCTGTTGGAATGGGCATCGCTTCTCAGATGTCGGGCAGGTTGTCTGATCGATTCGGGTTCCGGATATTCACGTTTATAGGAATCGGTTTGATGGTGGTCACGAACATCGTGTTCTCGCTGTTCGTGAGCGATACACCGTTATGGATTGTGATGCCCGCGCTGTTCCTGAACGGCACGGCGATGGGGTTATGGATGGCGCCAAACATGAGCGCCACGCTTTCTACTGTTGGGCAGGGCGATTTGGGTTCGATGAGTGCGTTCCTGAACTTGATTCGAAACGTGGGTAGCGTGCTTGGCCAGGCGATGACAATTGCGGTGATCGCGGGAATTATGCTGAGTCGTGGAGCGGAGGTCGATCTCGGTGAATTGGCCAATGCCGGTGAAGACGTTTCTCGTGCCTTCCTTGCTGGTTGGAGTCTTTCGTTCCGGGTATTGGCGGCAATTACGGCCGTTGCGCTATTTGCAGCTTTACGCACGAAGGTTTATACAGATACACCAGAATCTGAATAGAGATATTTTTTCGAGAAAACTTCTAAGCAATTTCGAAAGTTCCAGGAGATAACTAATGGGTCAGCTCGACGGAAAAGTGGCAATCATCACCGGTGGCGGATCGGGAATCGGCAAAGGCATCGCAAAAGCGTTTGTCGATGAAGGTTGTGCGGTGGTTATAGCCGCCCGAGGTGCCGAGCGACTCGAAGCGGCAGCTGTTGAGCTTTCGAGCAATGGCGGAACAGTCGTTGCGATTCAGACCGATGTTACGAACGAAGAGCAGATGGTCAGCCTGTTCGCCAAGACTATGGAACAGTTTGGCAAGCTCGATATTTTGGTGAACAACTCTGGCGCTTTCGATGGTGGCCCGGTTGAAGACCTCACGATGGAGCAGTGGCAGCGGGTTATGCAGGTGAACGTAACGGGTCCGTTTTTGGGATCGCGAGAAGCGTTCAAAATCATGAAGAAGCAGGGTGGTGGCCGCATCATCAACATCGGCAGTATCGCTGCTCAGAAGCCTCGTCACAGTTCAGCGCCTTACACAACGAGCAAGCACGCTGTTTGGGGTCTTACGCAGTCGCTGGCGCTCGAAGGACGAGATCACGGAATTGCCGTGAGCGCGCTGCACCCGGGAAACGTTTGGGTTGAGCGACGTGGAGATGGCAAGTCGTCTACCGGTAGAGACGAAGGCCCTGAGCCACTGATTTCTACGGCTGACATGGGCAAAACTGCGTTGGTAATGGCTACTCTTTCGCCAGATGCGAACATGCTCGAGGCGATCGTATTGCCGCTGGGTCAGGATTATCTCGGCAGGGGTTGATTGCAACCCAACCAGTTCTTAACTCACACCTTTAGTAATGTTTTCGTAGTCTGAGGGTTGTTAGACTTGCCAGAATTTCGACTGAAATTCGTTAGATATTGTTCGGGGAACGTTGATGCGAAAGCTACTCGCAGTTTTGCTGGCTGGCCTGTTCTTGATCCTGTTTTTCGTTGCTGTAACGGTGAACCAAGCCGTGGATACAGCGTCGGATGCCGACGTGGTTACGGGGATGCTGGACGATGCTGAGATATACGACTATGTATACGACAACATCGTCGGCAATCTTGTTCACGATATGGTGGCAAAGGGGATCGAAGTCGATTCCGGTCTTGCAGCAGGATCGGCTCCGACAATTCTGAAATTCGACGATGTTGACAGTGCTTCTCTTGCTATCACAGACCTGATCGAAACACTTATGCCGCGTGAGTACGTGCAGGAAAAGCTTGAAGCAAGCTTGAACGGTCTGATTCTCTACGCTCGTGGTGAAGTTAACGAATTTACGATCGATCTTGAGGTGCAGGAACGGGTTCGTTCGGTACCGGGTGCAGCTCGACAAGTCGTATCGGATCTGGATCTGACAGAGCGGGTTATCGAAGACCTGTTGGTTCCGCAGGTGGACTCGTTTTCTGAGCAGGTTACGGGGCAGGCGCTGGGAATTAGTTTCACCGCTGAAGAAATCGAAGCGAACGCACGTTTGATCTTCGCCCCTGAGTGGCTTGAGGGTCAGCTATTTGGTGCCATTGATGAGGTGACGCCTTATTTTGCGGGCGATACGGATTCGTTCAATGTAACGCTTCGGTTTGGCGATCGGGTTGTAGTTGCGGGCCAGATACTCAAGGATAAATTGAGCAATGGCGACACGTTGTACAACCTGGTGTTTAGTCAGGTGGTTGATCCGCTGATTCAACAGACTGTTGCGCAATCGACCTCGGTCGGTTTTGGTATTTCTTTGACCGAAGCAGAGGTTGTGAGCGCATTCGAAATCATTGCGCCGCCTGCATGGGTGCAGGAACAGGGCGAAGGCGTGATTGACGCCTTGATAGACTATCTTGCTGGTAACGCGGATTCTCTTGGGTATTCAGTCGATTTGAGTGATCGCAAGGTTGCTGCGACGACTGAGTTGCAAGACCTCGCTCGGAAGAAACTCACAACAACTCTTGGCGATATCGAGCCGTGTAGTTCACCGGTCGATTTACTGGGCGCCAGTCAAGATTTAGCTGCGCGCCAGTTGCCACGTTGCGTAGCGGGTGGTCAGGCTACGATCGATATTGCGTTGGCCAGCTTTGGCCCGATTATGGACGCTCAGGTTGCTTCGTTTATCGACGCTCAGGTGCCGAGTGTTGTTTCTTACACGCAGGCTGATTTCGATGCCCAACTTGGTGGTTCATTGGACAGCATCAACGAGTATCGAGATCGGATTATCGATGGGATTAGCTTTACCGAGCAGGACCTGATCGAACCAAACGCGACACCCGGTGATCGTCAGTCACGCGTAGATGCTGAAGAGGTTTTGCGGATTCTGGCAAACGGCGTGCTGATTACCGAGAAGAACATTACTGACAATCTCGATTCAGCCGCGTTGTTGCAGCTCGACGATATTCGTGCGTATGTGAATACCGGCTTTTCTATTCGATGGGTGCTTTGGGTGTTGGTATTGCTGCCGTTGTTGGCCATTGCAATGATTGGTGGAGGCGGTTGGTCGGGTCGGCTCAAGTGGGCCGGTGGCGTTGCGGTTGTTTGTGGAATAGTTATTTACGGCGGAATTGCGCTGGCGTGGTCGTTCAACGATCTTGCGACGGAGTACTTGCCTGACTATGGCGCCCGGGTTAGCGATCAATTTATGGGCGATTACCCGAGGTTGGGTGCGGAGATGTTGAGCGGTGAGCTTAACTTAAGAGTCCAGCTTGCTCTGGATTCGTGGCAGCAGGGCTGGCGCAACCAGACTGTCCCGTGGATTATCGCCGGGTTGATTGCATTTGTTGCAGGCACATTGTTGCCGAGGTTCACTGGGAATAAGGGCGTGCGATTGGGCGGTGGTCCCGGGTATACGGGTTCGAGTGCGTCGGCTGCAGGCTCTGCTTCTGGGGCTTTCTCCATTCCGAAGGAGTGGGGTGATGAGCCGGAGGGTGAGGGTGCCTCTGGTGATGAGGCTGGTGACTCGGGCGACGACGCTGGCTCTGACGACAAGCCCGAGGGCGGCAGCACGGCTTAGCGGGAATCTCTGACCGGACCCGCTGCTAATCAACGCTCCGCTCGACGTACTCCAGCACCATGCGTGCTGCTTTGGCGATTAGGGTTGCGTCGACGGTTTCTGGTGTGTCGGTTGGTTGGTGGTAGTGCGGATTTCTGAAGTTGCCGGTATCGCTGATCATGACGGCTGGAATGTTGGCCTGCCAGAACGGGGCGTGATCGCTGCGTCGTAGGTTGCGTACGAGTGGTATCCAGTGGGGCACTTCTAGGGGAAGGATCGGCAGATTTATCTCCGATTGAGAAGCGATTTGTTCGAGACTTCTCGACACATTTATTCCCCCGCTCCTCGAAAGAATCAGCAGTGATCGGGCTTCGAACGACTGCCGTTTCAGGGCTTTATAAGCTCGCCTGAATAAGAATCGAAACGAACCCGGCAGCTGTTGCTTGATTGTTGATGAACTGAATCCGATCGATTCCAAAATGAGGGCTGCGGAGGGCCTATCGTTCGGCTTCAGGTTCTCGACGAATGCGGTTGAACCGTGAAGTCCTTCTACGGGCTGTTGCACTTCTTCAGCATCGAACGCAACGAAGGTAACGCGGTGTTGAAAGCCGGTTTCAACCAGCATCCGGGCGCATTCCAGCATTGCTACAACGCCGCTGGCATTATCGTCGGCACCAGGCGATTCGGGAACGGTGTCGTAGTGCGCTCCGATGAGCACCGGTGGTGATTCATTGGCGGTACGGTTTAGTTCGCCGATGATGTTGATACCGGTGCGTTCGGTTGATTGCTGCGGGATGTCGAACGTTTGGCGCGCTACTTCGATACCGATGCGTTCGAATTCGGCAGCTATCCATTCGGCCGCCATTGCATGTTCGGCAACGTTGTGCTGTGAGTGCCGTGGCGATGCGGCAAGCAGTTCGATATCGTGTCGTATTCGCGTTTCAGAAACCGGTGAAATCGTCGATGCCTCCTGTGGTTCGCCGCCTGATGTTGTTCACGATCAAGCTCACCAAGCGTATACTCCGCCCGCCAGCATATGAAGTAGTTGAAGATGTGAGCGAAGCGAATCCTCACATGGCTGAAAATTTGGAGTTGCGATGTACATCCTGATGGTGCGTTTGAAGGTCAAAGCAGACCGAGTAGAAGATTTCATTAAAGCGTCGATTGGCGATGCCAAAGGTTCGGTGCTAAACGAACCCGGATGTCGACGATTCGACATTATCCAGGCTGCCGACGATCCCACATCGTTTGCTTTCTGCGAGGTGTACAACGACGAAGCAGCGTTCGCGGCTCACGGTGAAATGCCTCACTTCAAAGTGTGGCAAGAAGCTATTGGCGACATGATGGATGGCGACATTGGCGTTTCGTTCTGCAAGCCGGTTTACCCGACTGGCGACGCCAACTGGGACTCGTATCGTTCGCACATTGTTGACGACGAGTACTTTGCGTCGAGCCTGCACGTTATTCACGCACCTAAATTCGTCAAAGAAGATCAGGTGGATGCGTTTATTGAGGCCGTTTCAGCCGATGGCGTTGGTTCAACCCATGAAGAACAGGGTTGCCTGCGATTCGACGTTTACCAGAACGTGAACGATCCGACTGAGCTGTACCTGTACGAGGTATACGCCAACCCCGATGCGTTTGAGTATCACAAGGGCACCCCGCACATTAAGACGTGGGTTGAGACGGTGAAGGATATGTACGACACGAGCCGCGATGGCGGTGCTCGAGTTGGCCGAAACGTATGGCCACCCGACAACTGGTCATGGAGTTCGGGCAAGCCCGGCTGGTAAGGGGTACGGAACCGGAGTTAAAGCAAGAAGCGCCGAGTCTTTCGACCCGGCGCTTCTTTTGTTTCGCTTTTTGCTTTACTGCTTCTAATACGCGAACTGATCCGCCGGGGGACATCGTCTCTACCAGCGAATCGTTAACGCCGTCGAGAACTTGCCTCGTCGCCTGAACGAGTTGTTCTGTTAGTAATTGCGTTTTTCTGCCGACGACCACAAATACGTTTGGAATTTTCGTGATTTCCGATCGAATCCAGGGCGCCAATAGCGGCGGGCAAATTAGCACCAGTTTTACGACTGGATTATTCATTAGAGCATCGGTGAATAGGGGGATATTGAAATCGGTCCGAGTGTCACTGTTTGCCCAGGACACCACGACGACATCTGCCTCAGGGCTGAAGGAAGTCTGCGAAAAATTGTCATTCGACCATGTTGAGGCGACTAACTTTGCCCCGCGAGCCGACAATGCCTGACAGGCTCCGGATTGTTCAATTTCATCCGGCGTTACGACTTGAATGACAGGAGTGTGCCCGTCGACTATTAGATAGTCGGAAGCGGCTGCTGCGCTGTTTGAGGTTGCTGAATTCGCGAAAAGCTCATGCATGACTGGTTCTCAATGGATCGCACTTGTACGACCCAAATAACTTCCTAGACTGACAATAGAACCGAATTAGCCCCTGAGCCAAAATATACTGAGCGATCGTTTCAATGTCTGTGTGTGTTTACGCCAGATTCAAGTTGTAGAAACGATTAGCGTTGCCGCCGAATACGGCTGACTTATCGGCCGGTGATAATGATTTGAGTATTGCTCTGGTGGTATCAGCAACGGTTTCGTATTCGCCGGCCAGAGTGCATACCGGCCAGTCGGTTCCGAACATCAGCCTGTCGGGGCCGAACATGCCGAGCACGTGGTGTACGTATGGGCGTAGATCGTCGATGGTCCAGTTTTGTTGGTCGGCCTCGGTGATCATTCCCGAGATTTTGCAGTGAATGCCATTTATGCTTGCGACTTTGCGTAGATCGCTTAGCCATGGTTCCACTATGTGATCGGCGATCAGGGGTTTGGCGATGTGGTCGACCACCGCTTTCAGATCGGGCACTTGATCCATTACCTGCGGAATGAATGGCAGGTTGGGCGGCTTTGCTAGAAAGTCGAAGGTAAGGCCACGGCGCACGAGTTCCTTTAGGCCGTTAATGGCACCGGAGTTAACGATCCATCCGGGGTCGTTTTCGCCTTCCCAGATATGGCGTACGCCCTTGAAGTACTTGCTCCGTTGCAGTTCATCGAGAGTGTAGGGGACTTCTGGATCGGTTAGATCGACCCAGCCAACTATCCCGGCGATGAACTCGTGTTGCTCTGCGAGTTCCAGCAGCCAGCGCGCTTCATCGGGTGAGGAGACTGCCTGAACGATAACTGTGTAGTCGACACCGGCTTGTTTGACGAGTGGTGCCAGTTGTTCGGGGCCGTAATCGGTTGCTAGCGGGCTGCCTTCGGGCATCCACGAATAGTCGAATCGATCTATTTCCCAAAAATGGTGATGGCTGTCTACGACTGGAATCTGGGTCAATCCTGGTACCTCTGATAGTTGCGGGAATCGACATGCAACCCCCGCAACGTGCTGTTACTAAACCTTGAGTATTCCGATTTCGGGCCTGCCGACGGTTGCGGTGTTGTGCTTGCCCGCAAAGTTGGCATCGGCGTACCACAGCTCGCCATCTTTAATAGATAGACCGTGCACGAATGCATCGCCGGGATCGAGAGTGACTCGTTCTTTTTCTGCACCGGTTTCAATGTCGTACTTCACAACCACGTTGTCGGTTGTGTGGGCGCACCACAGGCCGTCGGCAACTCTTGCGAGGCCATGAAGCCGGGGTAGTTCTACTTCGAATTTGTGAACGATTTTGTAATTGTCGGAAGGATCGGCCAAATGTATGGCGAGCGGGTTGAAGGCAGTGATCCAGATTTTCCCATCGTCCCATTCGATTCCGTGAATGCCCCCACCATCGGGAGTTCGGAAACGATCGATGGGTTCGCCGGTTTTCAGATCGAGTTTGTAGATATATCCCAGCCCTGTATCGGTTGATCGTGCTGGGCGTGAAGTTGAGTTTCCGTTCGAAGCGGTCCACAGAAATCCGCCACCAACAGTGATCCCCGAGCCGTTGGCTGTTGGGGTGTTGATTGTTCGAAGAAGTTTGCCGGTTTCGTCGACTACGTAGACGTTGTCGGACTTCTGATCCATTACGAACAAGCCCTCGTCGGTCCATTGCAGGCCATTGGGCATGTCGCAGGGTGATTCGATCTGTTTTGTGGCTATCATGGCGATTCTTTAGGCTTCCTGTGACGACTTTAAATTTCGTTCACCGCGGTTATCAGCGTGAGCTTTCGTTGTATTACGGTTCTGCAACGCAATAATGTTTGGTGTCTCGCCGAGAGTCAAGTGAGATATCGGGAGAGTGAGTCCGAGTTGGTCTTGGCGTTAGTACCAGCAAAGGTTTAATAGTTTGCTCGTTGGGCAATCGATATTAAGAGGTAGAATGAAATAGTGAAGTCGATTAGGGCTACAGTAAATATCTGATTTATATAAATTCTCCCCGTCTCCGCCCACCACGACTCACCTGTGATAAATAGCCGCCGGATAAGCGAGCCCTAAGAGGTTACGCGTTCGGCGAGACTTATTAGGTGGTGG
>CAVOCL010000013.1:0-14668 GCA_963694185.1 Dehalococcoidia bacterium | reverse complement strand
TATCCGCCACATCACCGGTATAAAAACCGGTAACCTTCCGCCCGCAGAATAAGTTAATGGTTTTGGCGCGAACGCGCGCTACGACTGGGGGCAAAGACCAATATGGCCGGTAGTAAAGTTCTCGTTCTGGGTGGCGGTTTCGGTGGAGTACAGGCCGCAATCGAAGCTCGAGCATCTCTCGATTCATCGCACGAAGTCACGATCATCGATAAAAATCGGGTTCCGCATCTTTGCGGCATGAACCCACTGCTAATCGTGGGTGAACGAGATACCGATAAGACCGGAAGATCGCTCGGCCGACTCGCAAACCGCGGAATCAACTTTGTCGAAGCGAATATCGACCTGATTGACACTGCCAATCAGCAGGTCGCCACTTCAAACGGCACTTTCGACTACGACTATCTAGTAGTCGCCCTCGGCGCTGCCTACGATTGGGACGCCGTTCCTGGAGCCAGAAACGCCTACTCGTTCTACGATTTCGACTATGCCCGCCACCTTCGCCGTCGATTGAGTCGACTCAAACATGGCAAAATCGTAATCGCTGCCTCAAAGCCACCCTACAAGTGCCCACCTGCGCCGTTCGAAACAGCAATGATGATCAACTGGTGGGCCCGCAGAAAAGGCATTCGAAAAGATATCGAACTATCCGTTTACATTCCCGAACCAGGCCCACTTGGCGTTGCCGGAAAAGAAGCTTCGATGCGGGTTAGAAACGCCCTCGATCAACGAGGAATCGAACTTGTAACCGGAGCCGGAGTGACCGAAGTATCGACGAACGGTCGAGAGGCTTCCTTCGCCGATGGCAGTTCGACCTCGGCGAATATCATCGCTACTATTCCGGTTCACAAGATCCCCGACATCGTTGCTGCCTCGGGCATTTCCAACGGCAAGCCGTGGGTACCTGTGAATAAGGCGACTCTCGAAACGTCTGCTTCGAACGTTTTCGCCATTGGCGATGTAAATGTGGTGCCTTCGGGCGATTTTGCTATTCCGAAGGCCGGGGTTTTCGCAGCCGCGCAGGGGACGAAAGTTGGCGAGGTTATCGCCAGCAGAATCAACGAATCACACGAGCCGGATCCGTACGATGGCGTCGGCTATTGCTTCATGACGTACTCTGGCGGACGATCGGCTACTGTCGGAGGAGAATTCCTCGCAGACGGCGGACCGCAAACCGTTCTGAGCGAACCCACTGTTTCAGGAATGAAGGCCAAGGAACGGTTCGAACGAGATTGGCGCAACTTCAAAATCTGAGAAGCGAGCTTCATTTTCTATAGGAAATCAAATTTATGATTGCAGTGCGACGTACTTATCTTCCTAAACCCGGAACCGGCGGCAAACTGGCGGCGCTGGTGCGCGAGGCAAGTTCGGCGATGGAGGTAGCTGGATACCGGAAACCGACCGTGTATCGAGGCTGGCACGGTTCGCACGGCATGCTGCAAACAGAGCAGCTGTGGGATTCGATTGCCGATTACGAAGCATCCCGAAGTGCTGTTCGAAAAAACCCCGACATTACGACAATTTTCGACCAAATCTACCCGCTATTGGCCGAAACGCACACAACAGACATTTTTGAAATTTCTGAGTAGTGCTCGACAACTGTCATTGCGAGGAGTGAGGAACGAGCGACGTGGCAATCGCTGCCATAGCGGGTGCAGCGCCGAGACTTAGCCAAGGTCATTCTCGCCTGAATTGATCCAGCAGCTATTCGCCAGTCATCGCCACCACAACCCGTCGACTCAGTAGCTCTGAACAGCCATCTCCTGTCAACCATTATTGCCACGTCGTGCCTCCTCGCAATGACAAACCAGGTCCCCCGCACCCTCAACCATCGCCCTTCATCGCTACTGCCAGATCAGCCCGTCGAATCGCAATCACATCCCGCACCGTGATCACGATCAACGCCGCACCCAGCACACCAAGCAGAATCCCCACGTAGCTCCAATTCGTCGAAAATACGATCCGCGGTAACACCGTGCCACTTGAAACGGTCTGCGTAGTCGCATCGACCGCCAGCCGGGCCATCAACAAACCCGTCGCCAAGCCCATTCCCATTCCAACAGCCACCACAACAAGCTGCTCGACAACGCTGACTACCGTCAAAACCAATCGGCTCATTCCCAACGCACTCAGAATCGCTACATCGAAACGAGCACTGGAAGGTCTCGACGGTGCAAACGTAAGAAAGCCAAGCAATCCGAGTACGACCGCTAATATCGATGTGACCACCGAAACGCCGCGCCACCCGACGATCGCCAGCGGAGTTACCAGTGAGGATTCTCGAAGCTTCTCACTATCTAGCAGCCTGTGAATCCCGCCGATCTCGCTCGAGATCTCGTTCAACACCGCCGTGTCACTGACGTCATCAAGTCCAATAAACATCTCTGCCAGAAAGCCAGCTGAGTTGAAGCTACTCATCGAAAGGTAACTCCACAGCAGGTTGGCGTCGGCCACCACGAAACCGCCCTCCCTGGGATCCATCGTCGGGAAGTAATCAACCACCCCCACCACTCGTACCGGAACCGACTGCTCGAAAACGTTCACCACAGTCTCGTCACCCACGGAAAGCCCGTTCAGAGCCAGAGCCTCGGTACTAAACAAAACAGGAACCAACGACTCGGGCACACGCACGGCTCCCCGGTAACCCCTGTTCGTTCCAACGCCGAGATCGATCTCAAGACCCGGGCTACCATTGCCTCTACTTCCACTCGAATAATCAAAGCTCGTAGAGGTGGTGTCCATACCTTTCGACGATCCAAGCGGCTCCCAGAATTCACCCGACTCAAATGTCTCGATGATCCAACGCTCCCGAACCTCATCATGCGAATCAAATGGCTGTTTGCTATAGAAAATATCGTCGATGTGAACACGCATGGGCGTTCCAAGCTCGTCGTTAGCCTGCTCAAAAAACACGAATCCAACGATCTCCACTGGTCGAACTGCCGAGCCCGGTATGTCGCCAAGCCGTTCTTGCCAATCGACACCCGTCATCGGTCCGAGGTCAACCGACCACGCCCTTCCTTTCGCATCCAGCAATCTCATGCTGGCCGTAACGGACTGATGCGATACGCTCGACTTCATAATCACGCCAACTGATACCGCCTCGCGCGGGACAGCTATTGGCTGAAATCGATCGTTGGTTTTCGGCTCCAAACCCACTAGAAGCTCATCAAGCGGCACGCCCGAGTAGTCGTCTCGAAAATTCCCAAACTCAGCAAATTCTTCGGGTTCTATGGCGATAAAGTCGAACGGCAAACCCTGACCCCCATCACGCAACCCGCCTATCGCACGCAAACCGATCGACACACCCGCCACGCCTTCTATTTCACGCACAGCCGAAACCACCGCCGTTCGTGCTCCGCTGTTCAGGTCGACAGGCGAAGCTCGAAGACCAGCACCCACCTCGTATCCGCTTTGATCGTTCGCACTCTGCTCAAGAGTCGCTGCAACGGTCGATGAAAGTACCGCCGCGCCAGCAACCGTTCCCAGAATTGCGATCGGCCACGCGTATGTAATCGGCAATCTCGCCATCGTTGCCGAAACTATGTGAATCCAAGCAGGGCCACGTTTTGACATCACGTTCGACACGCCACGAGCAATAAGTGGCATCAATCGGAGCGAGAACAAAACAACTACGCCCAGAAATATCGCAGGCGCAAACACCAGCAGTTTGCTGATATCGGCCAGCTGCCCCGTTCGTTCGCTCACGACCGAAGCCTCTGTCGATAGGTCCCAAAGAACCACTCCGCCAAACAGGAGGAATATCACGTCGAGATACTGGCGCTGGAAAAACGGCCGACCCTCGACTCGCTTTGAAGACAATCGTGCCGAGTCGATCTCACGCCCATCTCCTACGCACACGATCCACTGCATGTACGCAAGCACAACGCCGCCACCAAGCAGCGACAACGCAAACGTCTGCCAGGTCAGTCGAACCGGCATTCCTTCGCCATCAAAAGTGATCATTTCGTATTCGGGAAGCTGGCCCATCAACGAAATGATTCCCAACGCCAAAAATGGCGCAAGCAGGGTAGGAATGAGAACGAGAGGCACGGTTTCCAGAAAATATATTTTGGCGATCTGATTTCTGGCGAATCCACGTGCGCGTAGACGTCCGGTATCGACTCGACGACGAGTCATCAGCGCTCCTGCAGCCGTTATCGCATAAAACGCCGCCGCCACCAATACCACTCCACCCATCATCAAAGTTGGGATTCGAGCGAACGTGATGTCTTCACGTAACGCCCTGAACCGGTTTTCAATTGCCGAAACCAGCTTCGATTCAGGAAGCCCTAATCTTAATCTCCCGGCAACAGCTGCGATTTGATCCTCAGTGACAGCCGGATCCTGATCTTTCAGATGTGCGAGATCGAGTCGCACGAGCCACCGATTGGTGCCTATAGAAGCCGGACCGCCCGTGAGCAATCCGAACAGGCTGTCGTCAGCCCCTACGAACAGCGGAAGCGGATGCCTTGCTACCAGAGAGGGAGCCGGTGGCTCCGTTGCCTCATGCCCGAGTCCGAACCAGAACTCTTCCTGCAAATCATGAGGCCTGAACCGACCCACTACCCGCAACTTCAAGTACGGAGGATCGGAAGGTGACGCAGCGAGCCAGATGTCGTCGTCAAGATTTACTCCGAGTAGCTCGGAGCGATCGAACGGAACGGCGACTTCGGCGCTGAGCACCCCTAATTCTTGTTCGACTCGGCCATTTGGGGCTCGGCCGTCAATGAACTCTACGTATTCAGGGAATCCCTCGAATCGCTGGAGGATTCCGGTGTCTGAGGCTGGTCCCACAATGATCGATTCGGCGTCGAGTGCCCAGAAATGCGGACTAGTGTGCGATTCCTGAGAAACGCTGACCACGAGGTCGCCAAACTCCTCGAGCGCAATATCGACTTGCTCGGTAGCGGCGGATATCGAGCTAGTTGTGAGTGGGAATCGGTCGGCAAATACCAGAACGTTTCGGTTCGACTCTGAGAGAGTGCTGAGGGTCGATCGCAGTCCGAGTAGGCCGATCGTGTCGAGGTACATCGGCGCACCGGAAATGATCGTCGTCATCATCAAAACGCTCACAACTAGTGCGAGCGTCTGGACAAGATCAGCACGAAGGCGTCGACGAATCAGGATCAACCTCGATCACATTCGTTTTGGTGGATGGCAGAGCAATCCCGGAACTCTATACCGCCCAGCCGGAGTTAGGACTTCGTACCAACTACCTCAACCTGCATGAACGCGTAAAACGCACCCTCGGCCTGAACCCAATCGAGCCATCCCTGTGAAATCTCAGCAAGCTCTGCTTCAGTCGCTATCCCATAGTCAACAGCACGCTTTGCGATGTCCGATCGCAAAATCCGCTCGGCCCACTGCTCGCCCCACCACTTCAGACCGTTGTCATCAGCGAACGTCCACGTAGAAGTGGTGACAACCAGATCGGTAAACCCTGCCTCGGTGAACCACTGTTTCAGACGCCGACCTGCAAACGCTTGACCACCATTGCGTTCAGCAACCCCGTTGTACACATCGAAAAACTTCGTGAGCTGGTCGTCAGGCGGCCACAACGCCGTGGCACCCCAGTCGACCTCTCGCACGGCGCAAATACCACCCGGTTTAAGCACTCTTTTTGCTTCTTCTAGCGCCTTCACTGGTTCGCCTAAATGCTGAAGAACCTGATGTGCGTATGCAGCGTCGAAACTGGCGTCTTCGTAGCCGGTGTCGTAGATGCTGTTGGTTTCGTATTCTACGTTCAATATGCTCTTTTCGAGCGCAGTAGCACGGGCTTGCTCGACGACCACGTCTGAGTAGTCAATTCCAACAACCGATCCTTCTGGCAAAAGATGCTCGGCAAGATCGTTCGTGATAGTTCCGGGGCCACAACCGAAATCCAACAGCCTCATCGGCGATTTCAGCTGAGGCAGCACGAACGCCGCCGCCTCGCTAGCCCGCCTCACAGAGTGCGCAGCAACCACCGAAGCATGATGCCCATGCGTGTATTTTTCAGAATCAGGATTAACGATAGGATCGGTCATTTTTGGACAATTCTCTCGGTGAGGCGATTCGGGTGTGCTCGGAAATCCGGCTCACGAATACTGTCACGCTGAACTTGAACAGGTTGAGAAAGCCAGCTACGCAGCAAAGAAACGTGCCACTGGCACTTAGTACGCCGTCCACTCCTGTGGCACTTCGCTCGGTTCTATCGTCCTGCGCTCCTCGGCGCTCTTGATCGTTGCAAGGGTCGAAGCCAGCTCTATTCGACCGTCCTCGCCTGAATACCGAACCGGCTCGCCCGCCAGAATCGAATCTACCCAGTGTTCGAGCGCTGCCTGGTGCGAAGCATCGTAATAATTGTTATTCGAAAGCCAAACACGGTCAGTCGGGTCAGCCTCCTGAATCACCTTTGTCACCCCATGCTTGTACAAATAAACTGCCGGAACATCTGGTTCACTAGGGGGCGTACCAGCACCCTCGCCGAATACAAATAGAGATCCGTTAGACCCGTGAATATGCACTCGGAATCCGACTCGGGGCACGGCATTTCCGCCTGATTCGATCTGCTGCCACGAACTATCAACACCGTTCTCATAGCTCCACGCAACGTTGGTTATTGCCTGACCGGTTGGGCCTCCGGTGCCCGACACCCTCTCGCTGGTAGTTATTCCGGTTTGCGAATGAGCCGTAATTGATGCGACCTCGGTCGACATCGTTCCCGGCGACGCCGTTGCCAGATATCGAGCCGTAGCGAAGAAATGTGGAGCGTGGTCCATCATCCATGGGAATCGCCCGCCACCCGATAGCTTAGGATCGAGTCTCCAGGGAGCGTTTGCTTCGTGACTACGACCTCCCAGTCGAGTCGCCTCTTCAGTACGCATGAGCCACGGACCCTTGGATTCACGAATGTGCATCACAATTCCGATATCGCCGTTCGCTATGGCATTTCTAGCGGCAACGATCGGAGCGTGAAATACGTAGCTCTCGCCGATCATCAGCGTAGTGCCGGCCTGTTTGTGTGCATCGATCATCGCGGTGGCTTCTGCCAACGAATGCGCCATCGGTTTTTCGCAGTAGACGTGCTTGCCGGCCTTCGCGGCGGCGATAGTCTGCTCGGCGTGCATGAACGGCGGCGTTACAAGATCGATTCCATCGACATTCGGGTCGTTCAGAACCTCTTCAAACGAAGTAAACGCCTTTGCACGTGTTCGCTGTGCAAGCTCACCAACCCGATCTGCATCGATGTCGCATACCGCATACAAATTTGCGTTCAGTGCCTTCCGCAAACCATTCAGGTGCGCCGGGGCTGCAACCTTTCCGGTAGCTCCAATCAAGGCAATGTTCAAACGTTCAGGGGTCATTATTTACTCTCAACTCAGCCCCTCATCCACATCTTCAGCCCACCTAAGTTTCAGGAAACGAGGGTACCGCAATCTACTTCGTCGCCAGCAATCTCATTGCCAATGACACATCAACCACCCACGGACCATCCATGCTCAACGAGGCGTAAACCTTCTGGTCTGGTAATAGCTCCACCTCACGCTCGCCATCGAGAGCGATAGTCCCCGGGTGCAGGCTGATTTCGATCTTCTCACCCGGCGATATCTTGCGCCAATCGAGTATCTCGACATCACTAATCATTCCCGGCGCAATCGGAGCCCTAACCGTAGTGGCGTTCTCACCCGGTTCACCTGCGAGTCGAATATATAAACCGCACTCTTCGTCGATAGAAATTGGCACGAGTCGTGATCCGATCGACGAAAGGCCGATACTTGCCGGTTCAGCCCGCGTTAGCAACATGGCTTGCAGGGTTTTGGTATCCCAAACAGCCCTCGCACCAACGAACATCTGGGTCGATACAGCGGCATCAACGAGTGCGTCGTCTCGCTTCACGCCATCAACGAAAATATCAATGCGTTTCGAACGTCGGCAAACTTCGTCACGGCTCAGAATACCCGTAGCCACAGCGCCGGCAGCAATTCCGGCCAGCGTGCCTTCAGTATTCGCCGGGAATACGTTGTTGGTTCCAGTTGAAATCGGTACCAGCGGCACTTCGCCACAGCCCTTGGCCACCACACGATTCGTGCCATCTCCGCCGAGCGTCACGATGCAATCGGCTCCCTGCTCAGCCATCGCTCGTGCTGCGTTCGTTGAAGCACCCTGGTGATCGGCCACCGGCATCTCGACGTAGTCGATATCTATCTGCCCCTCGACGTCGTGCGCTCCCGGCCGTGCCAGTCCTGAATGATCGGGCATGATCAGAATTCGATCTGCGTCAGTGGAAACAACCCCTGCGAACACCCGACGAAGGATGTTCGCTTTTTCCTGATTCGAAACGACGCGCCCGTGCGCAACCAAACGGCGAATGTCTTTTCCTGCCGCCGGGTTGGCGATTATTCCAACGGTACTCAATTGACCAATCTCTCTACTCGCATTGGACGACGCTTAGGCCTTCATCCAGCTCGGGTCAGAAAGCAGCTTGGCGATCGACCGAACGAAGTCGGCAGCCGGAGCGCCATCCCACGCACGATGATCAAACGCCAGATTCAGGTGAGCAATCGAACGAATCGCAACTTCGCCATCGACTACCGTCGGGACTTCCTCAACAGTTCCCACACCGAGAATTCCTATTTCGGGCGGGTTGAGTAGCGGGTCGAATATATCTATGTCGTACGAACTCAGGTTTGTGATCGAGAACGTGCCGTTGGTCATCTCATCGATCGACAGCGTGTTCGACTTCGCCTTCTTGGCGAGATCTCGAACTTCCAGCGCTATATCCAGTAATGATTTCTTATCGGCGTTCTTGATCACTGGGACCAACAGGCCGTCCGTAACCGCCATTGCGATACCAACGTTGACCTCGTCGAGAATCCTGATCTCATCGCCAACCAAATGTGCGTTTGCAATCGGCATGTCGGCAAGTGCCTTCGCAACTGCAGCGATCACGAGATCCTGATACTGCGGACGAATTTTGTACTGTCGCCACTCGCCGACCAGTTCACGCTGGAACGCAACTGCTTCGGTTACATCAGCTCGGGTCGAAAGCGTGACGCTCGGAATCGCTGCACTCTCGGTCATTCGACGGGCGATCGTACCTCGCAAACCCGAAAGTTTGACCACTTCCTTCACCGGTACAACCGATTCTGGCAGGGGAGCCGCTGCGGCTGGTGCGCCTGCAGCCGGGGCCGCAGCGAAAGCCTTCACATCGTCTTCGGTAACTCGTCCGCTGGGGCCTGTTCCAACCACACCAGCAAGGTCAACGCCCATCTCTTTGGCGAGTCGTCGTGCCCTGGGCGTAACGATCTGCTTGCCAGCCTTTGGTGCTACACCAGCAGGAGCGGCGGCTGGCTTTGCGACAACAGCAACTGGCACCGGAGCTCCAGCCGAAGCAACCACTACGACCTCTGGAAGATCTTCTGCCGAATCGCCAGCTTCGAGAACGTGCCCAAGAACGGTTCCGACGTCGACTACTCGACCTTCTTCAATATCGATTCGCCCAAGCGTGCCATCGGCGGTCGCTTCGACTTCAGCATTTACCTTCGAAGATTCGATCTCAACGAGTTGATCGCCTTTGGCGACCGGATCTCCGACAGCCTTGAGCCACTTGATGACTTCGCCGTCGTTCATCCCCATGCCCCACTGAGGCAGGGTGATTGGTGCAGACATATTTACCGTTCACCGTTCTTGATTGGCCGATTTACGGACGCTACGTTCATCGGCAATGTCTTGTTTCCACCCGCCAAAAGTGCGAAGTAGCTACGAGACTCTGAAATGGGATCAGGAATAGCGCGTCGGCGGCTAGTTTAGCGCAGGTGCCGGGGAGTTCGGGTGGGTGAGTCTGGCGAGTTACTCGATAATGATGACTTCGGACTGATTGTTATCAACGTGCTCATCGGGAATTCGCATCTGCAACATTTGGGCTCCGCCAGATGAAGGCGCGATAGCGACTACAACAAACTCGTTCTTGCCTTCCGTACTCCATCGACTCATCACAAGATGACCGCCTGGGGTGTTCCAACCCTCAAGCACTCCAGGAATCCCGTCGCCTTCTTTGGAATGCAATTCGCTGGCCGCCATGGCACCGGATAGTGCAACGAAAAATTCTCGGGCGTCTTCATTTGTGTCCCAGAGGATGCCCACGCCCAGTGCGAAATCACCGGTTGCGAATCCACCGATGTCGTTCTCGAAAACCACGTAGGCGTCCCCGCCCCAACCCGCTGCGGCAGCGGTGGCATCTTCGCTTCCAAGCGTCTCCAGCCACGTTTTCAAGAAGAACTCACCGAGAACGTTTTCGGCCTGTACCGACCAGCCAGCGCCCATTGCGTCGTCCGGTATGTCGAATAATTTCGGTTCTTCTTTGTCGAAGTATTTCTCGGGATGAAGGATTTGTTCCGTGCTTTTTGGCAGATCGTTGAATACTGCATCGACTGCCGCGAACCTGCCCATTTGGTTCAAAACGCCAACGAACCCAGCCCCTTCTCTGTACGGAAATTCAAGGCTTTTTTGCAAGAACGGCGGCGATTCAGGAAGCTCTGCCTGCGATGCGAGCGCCGATTCGAGGACTACGGCGAGTTCGGTCAGATCGTAGTTCGACAACATGTATTGCGTCTGGGCAGTCGTCGCGTCACCCTCGATCAGCGCTGAAATAGCGAACGATATATCGTCGTTGGTCGCCAGATCCTCGAGTGCTTCGAGGTCGAACTTGGCGTCCTGCAGTCGATGGACGTACTCGTGAGCGTACGTTAGCTGCGCTTCGGTATCGATCGAATCAGCACCCGAAGCATCGTCACCGAGTACGAAGAACTGCTCTTTTTCAGGATCGTATAAACCCAACACCTGGCTGCCAAACATACTTTCGTAGATTGCAGTCAGGTTGGAATCCTGCGGAATAACGCCGAGCAGCTTGAGTAGTGCCGATTCTTTCACGAGTTGTTCAACGATTTCAGGATCGGCAAACTCTTCGGCCAGCCGGTCCTGCATACCGGCCTGATCGACGAATTTGTGCTCGACCGGACCCGGCGATTTGATCCCCCGAATCAACTCTATTCTGCTTTCAATGGCAAACAGGAGATCTTCGACGGTTTGTGACCGGTTTTCTGGTTCCGCTGTGGCGGCTTTGGTCGGATCGACCAGCGCAACCGTGGCAGATGGCTCGGATTCGGAACCACTAGAACACCCGGCCAGAATCACGACAACTAGCGTCGCCAAAATCACCAACCGGAAATTAGCCGTCCTCAAGAGAACCCTGCATTGCCATCTCAATTAATCGTCCCCTAGGGACTCTGCGAGTTCGGTGAAGTTGGTCACGGTGACATCTGGTTCGTACATCTTGTGCGTGTCTTCAAACGGCAGATCGTAGCGATTCACGTACGCACCGCGCAGCCCGCAAGTTCGAGCACCCATCACATCGAACGAGTTCGCTGAAACCATGATCAGCTCACCCGGTTCCATGCTCAAATTCCGAGCAGCGCGACGGTAAACGCCCGGCTTCGGCTTGAAATACCCGGCCTGCTCGACCGACATCACATCGTCGAAATCGTACTTAATGCGGTTCTTCACCAAATGATCAAGGAACCACGGATTTCCGTTCGAAAGAGCGATCAACTTATAGCGTTCGCGAAGTTTGTCGAGACCCGCCACAACCTCTGGAAACGGCGAAAGCTCCTGCCATCCGGCCATGAATGTGTCGGTTTGATCAGAAGTGGGGTCGAGCTTGTTGTTGCGCGCCACGTACACAAACGCCTTCTGCACAGTCTCGAGATACCCGGAGTGCCCAAGCTCGACAAGCGTGTCCTGATACTGCTCAATGCGCTGACGATACCGAAGTTGCTGCCAGAACGCCGCAGGGTCTATCTCAGACCCCCGTCCATCAAGAAAAATCTTCAAATGAGGAGTCAGCGACCCACCCAGATCAAGCACCGTCCCAAACAAATCAAAAGTAAGAGCCTTGCAATTCTCAAAAACGGGATTCAACGGGACGGTTCTCCGGGACGGGTTGGGTTGGGATTCATGATTGGTGAATGAGCGTATCTAGCCTAACGCCAGATTGATCACAACGTTTACGAAGCCAGAGGCCGATCATCTGTCATTGCGAGGAGTGAGGAACAAGCGACGTGGCAACAATCGTTTGTGAGCAACGCTGCGATCATTCGTGGATGAACTGGGCATTGGGAAGTTTCACCCTGATTGCCTAGTAGTAGAGGATGTTCGCTGATTGTCACGTCGTCCTTCCTCGCAATGACAGATAGCGACGCCTTAACCTCAACACCACTAACCAAAACAAAAAGCCCCGGTTTCCCGAGGCTTTAGTCACTAATATCCAAGAAAAAAGTGCCATCGGCACCCACTGGCACCACCCTAGTCCGCCAGCGTGCGCCTTACCGCTGCTGCAATCTTATCGGCGGTCGGGTAGACCAGTTTTTCCAGTGCAGGCGAATACGGAATATGAACCTGCTCCGAAGCCACCTTCTGAATCGGGGCTTGAAGAGACCAAAAGCCCTCTTCAGCAACGATAGAAGCGATCTCCGAGGCAGCACTGCAAACCTTGTGAGCAGGATCGGCGATAACAAGGCGGCCCGTCTTCTCAACCGAATCCAGAACCGTCTGTTTATCGAACGGAACCAGTGTTCTCGGGTCGATCACCTCAACTGAAATACCTTCAGCTGCCAGCTGATTCGAAGCAGTAACAGCGTGATTCACTGCCCCGGCAATACCGACAATCGTGCAATCGGTACCCTCTCGAACAATCTTCGCCTCGCCAAACGGCACAACAAGCTCGCCTTGCGGAAGGTCAGCATCGTCGGGAACCTCGCCTCGCATACCAAACAAAGTTCCATCTTCGAAAATAATCACAGGGTCGTCATCACGAACGGCTGCCTTCAACAAACCCTTCATGTCGGCCGGGTTAGACGGCACAACAATCTTGATCCCAGGCATGTTCATGAACATCGGGTACGAACGGTCCGAGTGATGAGCCGCCGATCCACCGCCGTAAAACATCGTCGCCCTGAAAACCACGGGCAACGTTGCCTGCCCACCGAACATATATCGCATCTTTGCGGCCTGAGAGATCAGCTGATCCATGCCAACCCACATGAAGCTGGTCAGCGTCTCGACGATAGGCCGCATGCCCACGAGCGACGATCCAATCGCGGCCCCAAAGAACCCGTTCTCGGAAAGCGGAGTATCAAGAACCCGCTTTTCGCCAAACTCGCCCAACAAATCGGCGGTGGCTCCGTAAACGGCCCGACGAATGTCTTCGCCCATGATGTAGACGCTTTCATCGCGCCTCATCTCTTCGGCGATTGCCTGGTTGATTGCTTCTATAAATACCATCTGTGACATTGAAAATTACTACCTGCGAACTAAGAAATATCTGGAAAGGAGCCAAAGCTAAAAAACGAAAATGCCTATGGCAGCGGGATTGGATTCGCCCACATGTCGTCGAACAACGCTTCCGGCTCCGGGAACGGACTGTTTCTAGCGAAGTCGGTAGCTTTCTCGACTTCTTCGACCGTGTCAGCGTTTATCGCATCGCACTCTTCTCGTGTCGCAATTTGCTGAGAAATAAGAGTCTTTTCGAGAATGTCCAGCGGGTCGCGCTTGCGCCAGCTATCGATCTCTTCTTGAGTTCGGTACTCACCACGACGAACTCGACCCAGGCCAAGCGAGTGCTCTTCGAATCGGTAAGTCAGGCCCTCGATCAGCGTCGGACCCTCACCCGCACGAGCACGCTTCACCGCTGCGGCAGTTGCTTCGTACATCGCGATAGCGTCCTGGCCGTCAACCAGCAGCCCTGGCATGTTGTATGCCGACGCACGGTCGGAAACGTGCTCAACGGCAACGGTTTCGGCGTAGGAAGTGGTTACTGCGTACTGGTTGTTCTCACAAAGGAAAATAATTGGCAGTTTCCACACCGAAGCGAGGTTCATCGATTCGTGCAACGCGCCCTGGTTCGAAGCACCGTCGCCAAAGAACGCTAGCGATACGAAATTGTCGCCCCTGATGTGAGCAGCCAGCGCAGCGCCGACGGCCACAGGCACGGACGACCCCAGAATTCCCGATTCACCAAGAATTCCGATCGAATAGTCGGCAAGGTGCATCGATCCGCCCTTGCCCTTGCAATATCCGTCGACCCGACCGTAAAGCTCGGCCATCGCTTTATCGACGCGACCGCCCTTGGCGATTGGGTGCCCGTGGGAACGGTGGTTACCAGCAATGTAGTCGGTGTCTTCAAGCGCGGCGCATGCGCCAACGGCTACAGCCTCTTCACCGATGTACGGGTGAGCCGCCCCAGTGAATTCACCAGCCTCATGGACTTCCATGACTTTTAACTCGAAATTTCGAATCATCCACATGCGGCGCAGCATCAGCAATAACGTATCGCGATCGATTTCCACGGTTAACCCCTCGGGTTTCTAACATCAAGCCAACTCGAACCGCCAAGCGCGGCAAATAGTGACTTCGCTCACTTCTAGTACAAAATCCGGGGAAACACGGTGTTCAGGGGAACAACTAACCCCGGTGGAATTGCGAGATTATAGACCCGCCAGTTTACAGTGTGTGGTGAGTTCGACCCCGATTCGAACACCCTGAAGCCGTAAACGGCTACGCAATCGCCAGATAAGCGACTGTCGCCACTGCGGCCACGTTCAAGATCACCACAAACGCATATTTGGCGATG
>CAVOCL010000012.1:0-14828 GCA_963694185.1 Dehalococcoidia bacterium | reverse complement strand
ATGCGGTTGATTGCCAATCCGGCCATGATGCCTTCGAGAACCCACAGCACGTATGCCGGGTGAATTCGGTACATCGTGGCACATGGGCAAACGACAGGATCGAGACAGAAAATGTCCTTATCGGGATCCTCTGCTGCAAGCCTGCGAACCATGCTGATCTCAGTGCCGATGCCCCACGATGACCCAGCAGGAGCATCGCTGACCATCTTGAGAATTAGCTCGGTCGAACCGTAGATATCGGCCGCCGCAACAACTTCCTGCGTGCACTCGGGGTGAACGATGATCGTCGTTTCGGGGTTACGTTCTCGCGCCGCATCGATCTGGTCGACAGTGAAGCGAGTGTGAACCGAGCAGTGACCCTGCCAGAGTAGAACCTTGGCGTCTCGTATCTGCTGGTCAGTTAGGCCACCCTGAGGCAGGAAGGGATTCCATACTTCCATATCGTCAGCCGATATACCCCTGGCGATGGCGGTATTGCGTCCAAGATGCTGGTCGGGAAGGAACAGAATCTTTTCGCCACGTTCCAGCGCCCAGTCGAATGCCTTATCGGCGTTCGATGATGTGCAGACGAGCCCGCCGTTTTTGCCACAGTGAGCTTTGATTGCCGCAGCAGAGTTCATATAGGTGATCGGGATAACCCGTTCGGTGCTGCCGAGAACACGTTTGATATCGTCCCAGGCGTCTTTTACGTCGCCTGCGGTTGCCATATCGGCCATGGAGCAGCCGGCTGCCATGTTGGGAAGCAGAACGTTCTGATCGGGGGAAGTGAGGATGTCGGCCGTCTCAGCCATGAAGTGAACACCACAGAAGATGATCCACTTGGCGTCTTTCGTCTCGGCTGCCATCTTCGACAGCTTGTACGAGTCACCGGTGAAATCGGCGTATTTGATTACGTCGTCACGCTGATAGTGATGTCCAAGAATAACGGCTTTACTGCCGATTTCGTTCCGGGCGAATTCGATACCTTCAGAAATCTCTTCAGGAGTAAGTTTCAAGTAGCGGGTTGGCACTTTCTGCCATCGAACCCCGGCCTTGAATTCTTCTTCAAGAGTTTTAGTTCGCAGGTTGCCATCAGTCTGGCAAAAAGCCGACTGTTCCAGCTCCGTAATCGGGATGGTGGTCTGCTTTGTGAACGCAGTCGTCATACGACCGGGACCTTTTCCTTTTTCACCTTAGCTTCCGCTTTCAGCAATCCTGCCTCGAGCGAAAATGGTGAACTATCAGTTATCTCAACTTGAACGGTATCGCCTGCCTGCGGAACAGGCACGCCCAACCCATCGAGCACGTTTAGATATATAAGTTTATCGCCTCTATTACGACCGTGCAGCCTTCCGCGCTTACGACCTTCTACGAGTACGTCATATTTCTGGCCGATAAGAACAGCGTTCTTTCGCCCCTGAATTTCTCGCTGCAACTCGTCAACCGTGGCTTTACGAGCCTTTTTGACGGCCCGTTCAACATCGTCGGTCATCTTACGTGAGGCGAAAGTGCCTTCTCGATACGAATACTCGGATATGTGAACTTTTTCGAACTCAACGGCTCTCAGGATGTCCATCGAACGCTCAAACTGCTCGTCGGTTTCGTTCGCGAATCCCACGATTAGATCGGTTGTGAGGCTCACTTCAGGCATCATTTCCTTGATCAGTGCCACCTTATCGAGGTACTGGCCGCTCGTGTATCCACGTCTCATGTTCGCCAATATCGTGTCGTCGCCGGCCTGGAACGGCAGGTTGATGGTTTCGCACACTTTTGGCAGATCTCGAACTGCTTCAAGTATGCGAATCGACATATCGTTTGGGTGAGATGTAAGGAACCTGACTCGTTCGAGTCCACTTATATCGTTGACCTGCTCGAGCAGATCGGCAAGGTCCATACGGGGTCGCAGGTCGTGACCGTAGGAGTCAACGTTCTGACCCAGAAGCGTGATGTCTTTGACACCGCGGGCTACCATCATTTCGGCTTCATGAATGATCTCGAAAGCAGACCGGCTGTTTTCTCGACCTCGGCGATAAGGAATGATGCAGAAGGTGCAGAACTTGTCGCAGCCGTGGACGATCGGGATGAACGATGCAACGTTGGGGTTTTCGGGCACTGCCCCACTCAGGCAGCCTTCCGGATCAAGACCATGTCGCATTCCTGCTGTTTCGAGAATCGGCTCGAATTCTTGCGGTCTCGCCCAGACATCAACGTATGGGAAACGGCGTTTTAGTTCAGATTGTTCTGGGCCGACCATACAGCCCATGACTGCGATCATGCGATCGCTGTTGCCCTTCATGCGCTTACCAATTCGGCCGAGCATACCGGTTGCGGTGTCTTCAGCAGACTGGCGCACGACGCAGGTGTTGAGCACCACGACGTCGGCTTCCGCTATATCGTCGGTCGACTCGAACCCCATATTTGTAAAGCCGCTGGACAAGCGTTCAGAATCAGATGTGTTCATCTGACAACCAACGGTCCAAACGTGATAACTGGGCAATCTAAAAACTATTCGCTATCAAAGTGCGATTCGGGGCTTCTTGCTGAAGTTGCGTTCAGCCCGATCACGACTTTGTGAATGATTTAACCAACTAATAGCGATATAGGATATCTCGCCAAACGGCTGCGCACCAGAATTCGAAGGCATTATTACGTTGTAATGTGCCCACACCGGGTATGATTCGTCGGCGAATTGGAACTGGGGGGCTGAAAGTTCTTTCGTACTTACCGATTACCAGAGGAGTGTCGAACTTAGTGGCAGATCAAGTAAATGTTGGACTTATCGGAACCGGATCAATGGGTTCCGAGCTGGCGCGAGCAGTATCCAGAGGCGATGCGGGTTCGGCGGTTATCGTTGGGCTTTTCGATGAATATGCGCCTGGCCGTTCTGCGTTGGCGCAGGAGCTTGGTTCGAACGGTGGTACTGCCCCGGCTGAGTTCGATGACGTTGCTGATTTGATTGCACTTCCGGAGCTTGATCTCGTTGTGGAGTGCGCATCCCAAGTTGCCGTATTTGCTCACGCGGAGAGTGTTTTATCAGCTGGTAAGTCGATGCTGGTGATGAGTTCTGGGGCCCTGGTTAATGCGGAATTCATGCGTAAAGTAACGGCTGCTGCTGCTGCAACGGGAGCGTCGATTTACGTTCCATCGGGTGCGGTAGGTGGTATCGATACTCTGCGAGCCGCTAAGCCACTGCTTGAATCGGTGACTATTGTTTCGACGAAGAAGCCCATTGCGCTGAGTGGAGCGCCGGGGTTTGCCGACTGGGAAGATGTCGATATCACTGAGCCGACTGTGATCTTCGAAGGTTCGGCTACGGAAGCGGTTGAGCTATTTCCCGCGAACGTCAACGTGGCGGCGACTGTGAGCCTGGCGGGTATTGGACCGGATGCGACTCGAATTAAAGTTCTTGCCGATCCTGATTCACCGGGCAATGTTCACGAAATCAACGCAGTAAGCAAAGCCGGGAAGTTTTCGTTTCGGTTCGAAAACATGCCGCACGAAACGAATCCAAAGACGAGTTTCCTGGCGGTGCTGGCAGCGATAGAAACGCTGCGATCGATCTGCGACCCGGGGCTGCGGATCGGGACATGAACGGCCACAGTCAAACACATAGCGTGTTTGCAGATATCAAAATATTGTTATCGATTGCCCTCGTCGCCGTCGCAGCAGTCGGATGCTTGCTCGCGTCCGAGCCCGAAACCCCAGAGATTCCGGATTTTCCAGACATTCCTTAACTTGGACTTTCAGAAGCCAGCGACAGGGCACGGGTGGAGCGAACGCTTCCGTGGGTCGTTGTCGAGGAAACCTGTAGTGGTATCGTCAACCGGAATCCGATCATCGAATTCGCATCGGTTGCTGGCACTGACCAGAGTGAAACTACCGAAAATCTTGAAATAAACGAATACTCGGGTGAGGTTTGGAAATCCTCACGGCTTCTTATGGATTTTCCTGAAGGATCGAAGCATCCTCGTAGTTTTTACGCAACGATCACCTACTACGAAAGTGAAGGATGGGCTTCGTTCCAGCACGATCAGTTCGGATCACTCGGTTTTGAAACGACACCGCTGGATTCTGCGTTGATTGTTCAGTCGAGTCCAAACGACTTCCCGCCCTTTGACGAACGGATGAGCGATCAGATATTGGTAATCGACGATCGAGTTGTATCGCAGATCGTAGTGGCTTACGGGTCCGATGTGGAACCGATGTGTTCTAGGGACGAGTTGTACGACTTGGCCGAACAGCTCGTCGCGGGCATCAGGTAACAACGGCCGTCATCCTGAACTTGCTCCGAGTCCCGAAGTAATCGGGGATTCAGGATCTGTGCCCACAGCCGGAATCAACGTTTGAGTTCTGAAGCCCACGTTCATGCCGCCATACGTGATTGCCACGGCGTCGGACACCTCGCAATGACAGAGGCAGACGCGTGGCGGCTCTGGCTGATGCTTGGAAATGTGGCTACTCTGGATTTCTCCCTCACACCAGCCCTCTCCCCATGGAGAGGGGGGTAAGACACGGCACATCAGGGCCATCTAGGCCAAAAACAAAAGTGGCGGAGGGTGCGGGATTCGAACCCGCGAGGAGGCTCAACACCCCCAACCCGCTTAGCAGGCGGGCGCACTAGGCCACTATGCGAACCCTCCGCGGAAGATGTGCCAGTGCGAACTACATTCCAATATAACTTCACACTGCCCTATCGGCAAAGGAGTTTTACGTGAGTCTCAGTGGTTATTTTATTAGCCGACGTTTAAGCAGGTGTATCGCAAGGGGCCACATCACCCCGGTTAGCACCACTATGTAGATCGCTGCCCACAGATGAGTGATATCGAGATTTCCGAGTGCGAAACCACGTGCGATGTGCACTCCCGTCGTTAGCGGCATCGCCCAGGCAACCGGCTGTATCCACTCGGGAAGTACCGAAATTGGGAAGAACGCACCCGAGAAAAAGTACATCGGTGTGGCTACCAGCGTAAACACCAAAGTAAGGAACGTCGTGTGCGGAGCCACTGCTGAGAACAGGAAGCCCATAGTTCCGAACAACGCACCAACCATTACTACTGGTATCAAGATTCCAATCGCCATCCAGCCATCGAGCCATCCGAACAACACTGCAACCACTGCAACGCCAATGGTCGTCATCAATGCTCTTGTAATCGCCCACAGAATGTCGCCAAGCGTTATTTCCAATACTGTGATCGGAGTCGTCAGTGCGGTTTCATATACGTCGTTGTCTATGCGGTTGTAGGCGTTCCATGACGTTTCAAAAAGCGCGTGGAACATCGCCGATCCCATGATGAGTCCTGGGGTAACGAACTCGGCGTACGAATCTGCGCCTTCTACTTCAGTAACGAGTTTGCCGATGCCGAAGCCAACCGCCACGAGTGCGACAACCGGCTCGATCAGCACCCACGTCATGACGAACTTCCAGTAGCGAACGAACGCGACCGCATGACGCAGCCATAATCCGCTTACGCTTCGGCGCCTTATGCCGGGAGCTGGAATTGCGAGATTTATTATCCGTCCCTCAATTCTTTTCCTGTAATCGCCAAAAATACGTCTTCTAGATTTCCAGCACGGTACGAAGTTCTAACACCCTCGACATCTGACAGACCCGAAAGATCGGGACGATCGCCATTTAGTCCGGTAACGCTTACCAATGCGCCAACCTCACGGAACGTCATTCCACGTTCGGTCAGATATTCCCTTACGGTTCTTAGAGATGCAGGCGCAACCCGAAGCTGTGCAACTTCCTTAGGAGCGTGCCGTTCGATCATCTGGTCGGGAGTTCCCTCATCGAGAATCTTGCCGTGGTCCAAGATCGATAACCGGTCACACAGAATCGTTGCTTCTTCCATGTAGTGGGTCGAAAGAAGCACGGTTACCCCGGCTTCTTTTAGTACGGCCAGTTCTTCCCAGACTCGGTTTCGGCTTTGGGGATCGAGCCCGGTCGATGGCTCATCCATCACGATCACGCTCGGGCTACTCATCATCGAACGGGTGATTGCCAGCCGACGTTTCATGCCGCCTGACAGTTCGTAGACGTTTGCCTTGGAACGATCACGCAGTCCGAAGAACTCAAGCACTTCATGCGCTCGATTTTTTGAATCTTTTCTGGATAACCCGGCCAAGAATCCATATAGAAATAGGTTCTGGAACACGGTCAGGCCGCCGTCGAGTCCGTCATTCTGGGTCACAACACCCATCACTTCTCGCACGGACCGGCTGTCCTTTACAACGTCGATCCCAGCGACTGTGATTTTTCCCGAATCGACCGGAGCTAGCCCGGCGAGCATTCTCATCGTCGTGGTTTTACCCGCTCCGTTCGGCCCTAACAGACCGTATGTTTCACCAGCCTGTACGTTGAACGTAATGCCATCGACGGCCGGGATGTCGCCGTATAACTTGCGGATGTTGTCGGCGCTAATCACTGAGCCGTCTGGATTACGCAGGATGTCTATGGTCGATTTAGATTCAGCGGTCAAGTTGCCTCTTCACGCCGGTCGTTCCGACGAAATGCGATAACAAATAAAACTCGGATCCCGGTACTAACTTGCCGGTTGCTCTGGGCTACCAGCGCCGGGGGTTTCGCCTATCCACACTTCCCCACCCTCGAACAGTTCTTTCTTCCAGATCGGAACGATCTCTTTGAGTCGATCCACAAAATATAAAGCCGATTCGAATGCTGGACGTCGATGGGCTGATCCGACCGCCACGACCATGCTCGTTTCGCCGATATCGACTCGTCCCGTGCGGTGAGCGATGGCAATCTTGCCCAGTTCCCACTTGCTCCGCATTTCACTAATAACCTCGGCGATCTTGTTCTCGGCCATCGGCTGGTAAGCCTCGTAGTCGAGAGTGATCACATTGCGACCTTCGTTGTGGTCACGGGTTATGCCCAGAAATGTCACCACGGCTCCGTCAACGCCGGTGGTTACGAACTCGGTCAGCGGTTGTTCGTCTAATTGGTCTGGGGTGATGAACACCCAGTCGGAGTCGGTCTTTATATCCCCGGATCCGCCGCTTACCGGTGGGATAAGTGCGATCTCGTCTCCACCTTTCACAGACTGATCACCTTTTACGTACTCGCCGTTCAACGCCAGCATCACCGATGTACCCGGTTCGGGGTCGCGAGGCGACGCTTTTCTTGCGGCCAGAACTGCATCGTCGACTGTCATGCCGCTGGTGGCAGCAATGCGAACGGAACGTGTGCCCGCCCGCTCGCGCAGCACTGCGAAGTACAGAACGTTAATTTCTGAAAGTTGTTGATCGTCGTTGGTCAAAGAAAACGCCAGCCAGCCAGATGGAAACAGTAGCCATGTGATCTCGCACAGGCCTCATTACGTGTTCGGTGGGAATCAGATTACCGCCGAACCACCCTTACCGGGTGCGCCCCATGTCACCAGAACTGGTGAGGTTTAGAGCCTATTTCGATAGATTAGATTCAATATGCGGATCTCCTAAGAGCGGATACGAACGCGAATCCCTTTGACCTGCACCAGAATCCCAAATACAATTTCAGATCGATTGTGTTGAACTCTTGCGATAGGTGAGGGTTTGAGCACTTCAATTTTCCGCCGTCTCCCTAACTACGGCACGGAGTGATATCTCGAATGGTTCGAATCCGCCTTAAACGTGTTGGTGCAAAGAAGCACCCGTTCTACCGAATAGTTGTCGCTGACCAGCGAGCCGCCCGAGATGGCGCCTTCATTGAGCAGATCGGCACGTACGATCCCTTCCCGGACCCCCGAGAGATCAAGATCGACGAAGAAAAGCTCAACAAGTGGCTCGCCCAGGGCGCACAGCCTTCCGAATCAGTTGCAGATCTTATGCGCTCCAAGGGACTCCTCCCGAAGATTGAAACTGCTCCAAAGGTAGAGACCCCTAGTGGCTGAGCGTGACGACGAAGCTACAGTAAACGAAGCCGACGCCGATGATTTGTCGCCGATCGATTCGATGCGGGAGATGATTGAATACATCGCCCGTGCCCTCGCCTCGAACCCGGATGCAGTTTCTGTAACCGAGGAAGAGGATGGCGACCGTATCTTCCTTCACCTTTCCGTCGACGATCAGGACAAGGGCAAAGTTATCGGCCGTGACGGTCGAGTTGCCCAGTCGATGCGCTCCCTGCTCAGGGTTGCAGCAGTCAAGGCCGACACACGTGTCAGCCTCGAAATCGACTAGCCTGCCTCCTTTTGGGCAGCGCTAGCACTTCCACAACCATGACCGATTTAAACAATCGTTCCGAATCTTCCGCAGACGACGATTTGGTTGTGGTGGGTCGCGTCCGCCGTCCAACAGGCATAAAAGGCGCCGTGCTCGTCGAGGTTTACTCCGGTGATACCGGCCGCTTTATAGTGGGCGATGTGGTTATCGCCGATGGCAAAGAGTATGAAATTGTCGGAACCGGCAAATCGGGCAAATCGGTGAAACTAACGTTCGCCGAGATCAACTCGATCGATAAGGCCGATCACCTTCGAGACCTTGAACTATCGGTGCCCGCCGAGTCGTTGCCAGAAAATTCGCCCGGCGTTTACTACCACTACGAAATCATCGGAATCGGTGTAGTTACGATCGATGGGCAGAAGCTGGGAACGCTAAACGAGATTCTCGAAACCGGCAGCAACGACGTCTTCATCGTGTCCGAAAAACGCGCCAAGGGTGAAAAGAAATCCCCCGAAATTCTAATACCGGTGCTCGATGGCGTAATCGTCGAGGTCAACAAAGAGACCAACACGATGACGATCGACCTGCCCGAAGGAATTCTCTAACGCCGGTATTTTCGGTAAACTTGGTTTTTCAGATCGCCCGGATCACGCAACACATCACTCAGAGGTTGGAAGTCTGAATGTCAGGTCACTCTAAATGGAGCACGATCAAGCACAAAAAAGGTGCTGCCGACGCTAAACGCGGTCAGCTCTTTACGAAGCTCACAAGGGAAATCATGGTTGCTGCACGCAATGGTGACGCCGATCCCGAAATGAACTTCCGCCTTCGACTGGCTGTCGACACCGCTAAGACGTTGAACATGCCGAAGGACAACATCGACCGAGCAATAGCTCGTGGATCCGGTGTTGGTGACGATGCGGCGATCATGGAAGAGATCAGCTACGAGGCGTACGGTCCCGGCGGAGCAGGAATCATTGTTCAGGCACTGACCGACAACAAGAACCGAACAGCTGCGGAAGTACGGGCTAGGATCACAAGAGGCAACGGCAATTTGGCCGGTGCAGGTGCGGTTTCATGGAACTTTGAAAACAAAGGCCTGATAACCGTGAAGGTACTTGAAGGTGATCCGGATGACATCGCACTTGAGATCGTAGATGCAGGAGCCGAAGACGTAGATGTTGATGGCGATACTGTCTTGGTCACCGCACCTTACGAAGAGTTCGCACAGGTAAAATCTGGCGTCGAAGCCCTCGTTGGAATCGCCGTCGAAAGCGGTGAGGTAGCTCTCGTACCCACCACCCTTGTGCCTCTAGACGATAAGGCTGCGTTGCAAACACTTCGTTTGCTCGATGCTCTGGAAGAGCTCGATGACGTTGCGAAAGTCTACTCAAACGGCGATTTCTCTGACTCTGTACTCGAAAAGTACGCCAGCGACGATTAGTCGGCTTGGCCGGCCGGCTAGGCCGGGTTCTCTTACTACCCAATCGTAAGTCCTACAGCCGCAATCCGGCGAATTTCACGCGTCCAACATCACTTCACATTGCGCACATCCGCTGGGGCGGAATAAGTTTTAACTGCTTGAATTTCTGTAGTTAGTTGAAATTAGTGTGTGCTTCGAACGGAGTGACCAACCGATGACGGCAGCGATTAGTACGGCGAGCCTGACGAAGTTCTATGGAGAACATCGGGGCGTTGTGGACGTGGATCTCGAAATCAACGAAGGTGAAGTCTTCGGGTTGCTGGGTCCGAACGGTGCGGGCAAAACGACCTGTATTCGTATTTTCTTAGACTTCATCCGCCCAACGTCTGGCACTGCGACTGTGTTGGGTTTTGATTCTCGATCCGACTCGGTGGAAATTCGCAAAAAAGTTGGCTACTTACCCGGCGATTTCGTTACTTACGAGAAGCTGACTGCGCGCGAATTACTCGAATACTTCGCCAATCTTCGAGGCGGGAATCTGGATAAGGCTCGCCCTCTGGCTGAAAGATTCGAATTAGATCTTTCACGGAAAATCGGTGAGCTATCCCGCGGTAATCGCCAGAAAGTCGGGCTTGTTCAGGCATTCATGAGCGATCCTGAGCTGCTGATACTCGACGAACCAACAACAGGACTCGACCCGCTACTTCAACAGGAGTTTCACCGGTTAGTGCTCGAAGAAGCAAAAGACGGCAAGACCTTGTTCATCTCATCCCACGTTCTTTCGGAGGTCGAAATTATCTGCGACCGAGTCGGCATTATTCGGGAAGGATCGATGGTCACCGTTGAAGAAATTTCGGCACTACGAGAACGGGCACTCACCCGTGTCGAAATTGAATTTGCCGATATCGTCGCCCCTGCTGACTTCGAGAATCTCGAAGGCGTTACCGACGTTACAGTCAACGACCACACGCTCTCTTGCCAAGTTACGGGCAGCGTCGATTCGCTCATCAAGTCAGCTGCGAAGCACACGGTAATCCGAATCGAATCAGCCCAATTCGGCCTCGAAGAGGTGTTCCTCGCTTATTACAGCAATGACCAGGAGAAGGGAGATTCAGATGCTGCGTAACGTTTTTCTGAAGACCCTACGAGACTCGAAAAAGTCGATTCTCTACTACTCGATCGGTTCGGTCGCACTGGGCCTGTACGTAACGCTGTTCTACCCAACAATTCGTGATGCCACCGGGTTCGCAGATTTCCTTGAGCAGCTTCCCGAAGCGATGCAGGCGATCATTGGTGATGCCGAAACCTACACAACGGCTGAGGGATTTCTGAATGCCGAAGTGTTCACGTTCATGGGCCCAATGGTGTTCGGCATATTCGCCATCATCGCCGGGATGGGTGCGATAGCCGGGGAAGAAGAATCGCACACGCTCGACCAGCTGCTGGCGAATCCGATATCCCGAACCAGCGTACTGCTGCAAAAAGCTGGTGCGCTACTGGTCGGATTATTGATGCTCTCGGTTGGTTTGTTGATCGGTCTGATCGGGGGATCAAAGCTTGCCGGATTTGACCTGACTATCACCGGGACGATTCAGGCAATACTCAGCCTATACATGCTTGGTGTCACCCTAGGACTGATAGCACTGGCGGTTGGCGCATCAACCGGTCGCAAAGGGCTTGCCGGCGGAATTGCGGTGGCAGTGGGTGTGATCGGGTTTTTACTCGACACGTTCCTATCGGTTGTCGATGCACTCGACCCAGCTCGATTTATTTCGGTGTTCTACTACTTCAACAACAGCGATGTGATTATCAATGGCATCAACGCCGTACACTTCCTGACGTTGGTGGGAATCGCCGCTGCCGCAACAGCAATCGCAGTATGGAAATTTGATCGAAGGGACCTATCGAACTAGTTCCGTTCGTATTCAACCAGCAGTACAATTTTTAGGTTGTATTGAGATTTGTGGGACAGAACGGATTCGATTAATAGATGTGTAGAGCTACTGCGGGCCCTTTGTTGGCGATTATGGGTGTTGCGGGCACCATGGCCGGAGTTGGCCTTGCGATCGTACGAGAACGAATCGATCGAAGGGCTGATTCACGCGCAACGAAGGAAGCAGCTGAAGAGCAGGCTTCGAGTGAATCTGAATCGCGCAGGGCCGACTCGAATTCTGAGGACGACGACTAGTCGAGCTGTTCGATCAACTCTGCGACGCTCGTAACTGGCAACTTGCAGGCGTAGTTCTCGCACACGTACGCCGTGGCTTTGCCGTTGATTTGTTCCCTGCCGTCTAGCAACGGTGATTTAACGCCGTCGCTCGTCCCGCCGTTCGCCCCTGCAAGAATCGTATTAGGTGAGAACGATTTCAGTAGTTCCCGCTTCATCTCGATCATCACCGCATCTGTTTGATCGCCGATCAACACCACTTCCTGCGATCCAGACCGCAAGAAATCCACCGCGCTGAGCCACGACGTAACAGCCGATGGCGCCTGTTCCATGTGTTGTATCAAAGCCTGAATCGATGCCTCAGCCTTCTGGGCATATTCGTTATCGCCGGTGAACACACTAAGCCGCAGTAACGCCATTGCCGCAACCGACCCGCCGCTCGGCACAGCGTTGTCGAGCACATCACGAGGTCGCACAAGCAATTTCGAATGCTCAAGCGAAGTATCGTAGAACACCTCCCAATCGAGGTCCCAGAAGCGTTCGATCATCTGGTTTGCCAGTCGGTGTGCCTCATCGACGTATGAGTAGTCGAATGTTGCCTCGTAGAGCGTCAGCAGAGCGTCGATCAGATAGGCGTGGTCGTCGAGGTAGCCGAGGATCCGTGCTTCGCCTACTAAGTCGGTTTTTGGTGAATCGCCGGTTGCCTTCCACGTGTGGAGCAATCGGCCTTCGTCGTCTTTGACCCTATCGAGCAGAAGATGGGCGTTTTTCTCGGCGACCGCAATCCATTTGTCGTTTTCTAAAGCCGCTCCAGCCTCTGCGAATGCTTTGAGCATTAGGGCGTTCCACGATGTAAGAATTTTATCGTCGATGCCAGGAGCGATTCGCTTGGATCGTTCCTCAAGCAGTATTGCTTTGACGCGTTCGATATCGGCGATCATGTCTGCCGGTTCCTGCGCAGTACGCGACATGAACTCTTCACGAGATATGGGCATGAACAAGATATTCGACTCTTCGAAGTTGCCTTCTTCGGACACGCCCCAGTAGGCCTTTGCGAGTTCGGCGTCGGTCGAACTTAGAACCGAGTCTATTTCGTCAGACGTCCATACGAAGAACTTTCCTTCAACGCCTTCGGAATCGGCGTCCGATGCCGAGTAGAAACCGCCCGCAGCGTGAGTCATTTCCCGAGTTACGTATTCGAGGGTTTCTTCGACGATTCGCTTGAACAAAGGTTTCTTCGTCGCCTGATAGGCATGCAAATACAGAAGCACGAGTTGGGCGTTGTCGTAGAGCATCTTTTCGAAGTGCGGAACGAGCCAGACTTCGTCGACCGAGTACCGTGCGAATCCACCGCCAATCTGATCGTAAATCCCACCATGAGCCATCTTTTCGAGGGTGAGTTTCACGATGTCGAGTACCTGCGTGCTACCCGTTCGTTTCCAGTACCTCAGCAGCAGTTCATAGACCATCGGTTGTGGAAATTTAGGTGCGCCTTGCGATCCGCCGTTTTCGAGATCGGCGTTCCCCACGAGTTGGGTGAAGCTTCCGAAGATAAGCGACTCATCGACGCTGGCTTCGTTTTTGCGTGGAGTCGACTGCTCACGAATCGAATCGACCACTTTTTGAGAGTTCTCAAGCAGTTCGTCACGCTTGGTTGCGTACGCATCAGAAATAACGCCAAGAATTCTCGGGAAGCCGGGCATGTTGTGGCGATCTTCGGGCGGAAAATACGTGCCGCCAAAGAACGGATGACCATCGGGTGTGATGAATACCGTTAGCGGCCATCCGCCCGATCCGGTCATGGCCTGAACCGCTGTCATGTAAATCGAATCGACGTCGGGAAGCTCTTCACGGTCTACTTTAATATTCACGTAGTTGGCGTTCATGAACGCCGCAATCGACTCGTTTTCGAACGATTCGTGGGCCATGACGTGGCACCAGTGGCACGCCGAGTATCCGATCGATAGCAGTATCGGTTTGTTGAGCAGCGTGGCGGCTGCAAACGCCTCGTCGCCCCATGGATACCAGTCGACCGGGTTGTCCTTGTGCTGGAGCAGATACGGGCTTGTTTCGTTTGCGAGGCGGTTGGGCATGAGTTTCCTGCGGCCGTTGGCCGAGTGGTTGTTTTCGCCAGCCGTGCAGAATCCTACAGGCGAATCATCGATTTGATGCGGTCAAAGATTGGCCAGATGCGTTCTGTGCCTTGCTAAGTAATTTATCGGGTCGTAGCTCGAGGTCTCATAGACCGGTCAAATCGAGGGTGGTGACCTCACCGGTGTCGAATTCGAATACCTTGATTTTGTGGTTATTAGTGTCGGCGATGAACATTTTGTTGCCAGCCACCGCAAGGCCCGCAGGTTCGCTGAATTGTGCGATGGACGAGTTGCCGTCGACATCGCCCTGTTTGCCTGAGCCAGCGACCGTACGCACCTGGAGCGATCCGATGGCGATGGACTTTATCTTGCTGTTATATGAATCGGCAACGTAAATCGTGTCGTTGTGGACGGCCAACCCTTGAGGGTGCTGCAGCAATGCCTCTTTGCCAACAGCGTCTTTATCGCCAAAGTCGAAGAGACCCGTGCCAACCAACGTCACCACCCTACCCTCCTCAGCAATCGCTGCTACGCGCACTGAACTGGTTTCGCTATCGACGAAGAATACTGCGTTGTTCGACACATCGATTCCGTAGGGCTGAGCAAGACGTGCGGCGTCTTTCAGACCGTCAACGATGTCCTCTCCTCCGTCGCCAGCAAAAGGGGCCACGGTTTGCTCCTCAAGATCCATTTTCCAGATCTGGTGGAACCCTGCCATCGCTATATAAAGAATTCCGTCGTTGAGCGACAAATCGTATGGCGAGTTAATCGGTACTTTCAGGGCTTCCCCGCCCTTGTGACGATATAGCGATTGCTCACCAGTTCCTGCAATCGTTTCCGCTGTGCCTGCTTCTAAATCAACGCGAACTATCGTGTGGGTTCCGGCGTCAGCGACATACAGCTTGTCACCATCTATTACCGTTCCCTGGGGATTATCGAACAGTGGATGGCCGAAGCCGAGAGACTCATACACGCCTTTGGAATCGCCGCTGGCAAGTGATGAATC
>CAVOCL010000011.1:0-14829 GCA_963694185.1 Dehalococcoidia bacterium | reverse complement strand
TGCGTTCGTTCGACGCCGCCCTGGCAAGGTTCAGATCGCCAACATGCGGTTCCACGCGTTGTGGGATCCTGCCCACGCAAAGTCACACCTTGAATCGGGCGATAAGACCTCTGTAGGTGGACGCGCATCCGGTGGATTCTGGAGCTGGGTGGGTCGACACGACGCCGCTAGGGCTTGCCGACTTACGATCGAAAAAGAGTTCGGTGGTCACGAGGCATTTTTCATTAACGCCACAGATACGGTGCTTGAGATTCCGACTATGGACGCTATCGAGGAAGTTCACCCCGGCGTGGAAATTCGAGAGCCGTTGCCTGGGTTCAAGAGTCCGCTTTCGGTGAGCAAAGCCGAGAAGTTGCTCGACTGGATTCCGGTTGAGTCGTGGCGTGAAGGCACGGTAAAAGACCCTGAGCCAAACGACGTGAAGCCACAGCCATACAAGGCGCAGTGGACGAGGTAGGTTTGGAATTGCGGTCTACATCGGTCAGAGTAACTCGTGTACGCTGCCTCGGTTCAATTCGTCTAATGCAGGTCTGATCACAGACTCAGGGGGTACAGGTGTTCCATAACGGTGTATGGCCGTTAGTCTTTCTGATTCTGTATTTTCTTCCGACTATCTTGGCTTTCGTCTTACACAGTCGAAACAAGCCCGTGATAATTTTGGTGAACATACTGCTTGGATCGGCCGTCGGGATTGGCTGGTTCGTTGCGCTGGCACTTGCGATCGTTTGGAGATCTAAATCTGAACAGCAGGGAGCTGATATTCGACGCTAGAACTGCAGTTGAACATGCTTGGCTCTGACGAGTGAATTGTCAGGCTAACTGGTCACGCCGCCGTCTACTGGGATTGCCTGGCCGGTGACGTAGCTGGCGGCGTCGGAGCATAAGAACGCAACGACCTGCCCGACTTCGCTCGGATTGCCGTAGCGGTTCATTGGAACCCATGCTTCCATCTTGGCGCGAGTTGCGGGATCGCCCTCTCGGTCGAGTCCGTGCATCATCGTCGTATCGATCACCCCTGGGCAGACTGCGTTCACTCGAATGCCTTGCCGGGCGTAGTCTCTGGACGCTGCCTTCGTGAGGCCGATGACGCCATGTTTGCTCGCTGTGTAGGCAGCCTGACGACCCGTGCCGCCTCGAAGTCCCATGAAGGAAGAATCGTTGACGATCGCTCCTCCGCTGTTTTCGATCATGTGAGCGATTTCGTACTTCATGCTCAGGAACGTGCCCTTGAGATTGACGTTAATAATGCTGTCGAAATCGTCTTCGTCTACTTCGTGAAGGCGAGTGTTAAGTTCGAGAATACCGGCGTTGTTAAACGCTGCGTTAAGCCCGCCAAAAGTAGAGACCGCGTGCTGAACTGCTCGTTCGACCTGTGCTGCGTCCGAGACGTCGGTGACTGCGTATGAAGCTGTGCCACCCTCAGATTCTATGAGGTCTACAGTTTCTGCCAGATCCGCTTCACGCCTTGCGGCGACAACGAGCTTCGCACCGTGCCCGGCCATGACTATCGCAGTTTCACGGCCGATCCCAGAGCTTGCGCCTGTTACCAACACGATCTTGTCTTCGAGCAGTGCTGCCATTGTGCGAGGTACCTTTTTCTTGTTATCGAACCGAACTGAATAGTAGTGGCTCGGCGGTGGTGCGCCACGTAGGATACGTTGTCGGGCTGGCTAACCGCCCGATTTTGCAATTCCAATGACTATCGAACTACGACCAGTAACAGACGACAATTTCACCGAATGGCGTAAAGCCGTTCGGCACGGGTTTGGACAACAGGTTCATCCCGATGATATTGCACGCCTGCGAAACGACCGAGCTGAGCTCGATCGATTGGTTGCCGCTGTCGACACGGGTTCCCAGCGAATCGTTGGCACCGGTGGGGCAGATTCGTATTCGCTGACCGTGCCGGGTGGAGCTGGCGTTCCTATGGCTGGTGTTGCGTACATGACTGCGTCGGTGACACACCGACGGCAGGGTGCGTTCTCGAGCATGATGGCTCAGATCCACGATGCGGCGCGTGAGCGTGGCGACATCATTAGCGGACTCTGGGCCTCGCAGGCGCACCTGTATGGTCGGTTCGATTACGGCATGGCGATCAATTCATACGATTGGGAAATCGATCCCAGTTTCGGTGCTTTCACGCACTCTCCGATTTCGCCAGATGACGAATCGGACGCCCACGTTTATTTCATTGATGCTGACGAAGCTGCTGCCATGCTGCCCGGAATATACGAACAAATGCGCCTTGCCACCGCAGGATCGGTTGATCGAAATGCGGGTCGTTGGCGCTACGAACTGTTCGACGAAGAACGGGTTCGTGGCGGAGCGAGTCCGCTGTTCTTCGCAATATGTGAAGAGGACGGCGAGCAGACGGGGTATGTGGCCTACCGGATGCGTCGAATAGGCGATTCGGACATGGGAACGCTTGAGATTGTCGAGCAGGTTTCTGTTACCGATACTGCGCACGCAACGATGTGGCGATTCATCTTGAATTTTGATTTGGTGGGCAAAATCACCGCGGAAAATCGACCATATGATGACCCGCTGTGGTGGATGCTTTCTGATCCTCGCCGGCTGATTCGAAAGTCGCACGACTCGCTGTGGATTCGTTTACTGGACATTCCTAAGGCGCTTGAGGCGAGAACGTACAACGCTGACGGCCGTTTGAAGATTGGACTGGTTTCCGAATCGCAGCCCGCTGTTGCTGGAACCTACGTTTTGGAGATTGACGATTCGAAGGCCTCGGTAAAGAAGACCACCGATAAGCCCGATGTCATCATGACTCCGGCTGATTTGAGTGCGATTTATCTGGGCGGAGTGGCACCGGGTCCGCTTGTTGAGGCGGGCCGGATCGATGCGGTTACAACCGGATCGCTAGCCAAGCTTCATGGCATGTTTTCGACCGATTCAGCACCGTGGTGTGCGCACTACTTCTAAGTATCAGGAACCTCAGCGAACACCTCTCATGACCATCGAATACCGACAATTCACTCCAGCTGAGCATCGTGCGTTTGGCACAGCGATTGAGCGAGGATTTGGTGGTCACTACGAGCCAGATCACGACCTATATCAGCTTGATTTAAAAATGTTCACCCCAGAAATGTCGATGGGGGCGTTTGATGACGGCGAGGTCGTTGGCACGTCTGGGGCGATAGCTTTCGAAAGCGCTGTTCCAGGCGGTGCGATCATCAAGAACGCTGGCGTAACTGCTGTGACGGTTGCAACGACGCATCGTCGACAGGGCGTGCTCACTAACATGATGAAGCGGTTGCTGAAGCAGGAGCGGGATAAGGGGCAACCAGTTGCTTCTTTGTGGGCTTCTGAAAGCGTTATTTATGGTCGCTTCGGATATGGGATGTCGATACAGCACGAGAATATTTTGATCGACACCCGAAAAGCAGCCATCAATAACATGCCGGAAGTGCCGGGCAAGATTCGATTCGTCGACAGCGATCAGGCGCCCAAAGTTTTTCCAGAGGCCTGGGAAGCAGCAGTGAACGCTCACGTTGGAATCCCGCGTCGCTGTGACCGTAGCTGGGATCGAATGTTTATGCAGAGCGGCGCCGGTGACGGTTGGAGTAAGCCGTGGATGATCGTTTACGAAGAGGACGGTCAGGCGCTCGGGTTCGCAATTTACAAGTTGAAAGAACTCCACGTATTTGGCGAACAAACGCATGGTTTGGTAAACGCCGACATCGTGATTCACAGCAATCCTGCTTCGCATGCGGCACTTTGGAATCATCTACTGAATGTTGATCTTTACGACTCAGTGAGCAATTGGCGTTCGCCGGTAGACGATAGCCTGCCGTGGATGCTTGCCGATCAGCGTCAGCTGGAACGTAAGCCTTACGACGGTGTTTGGTATCGGATGTTGGATGTTGCCGAGGCGCTTTCGACTCGAACTTATTTGGCTGAGGGCAGCATGGTATTCGAGGTCGAGGATTCGTTCATTCCCGAATGGGGCGGACGGTTTGAGCTAACCGGTGGACCTGATGGCGCTCGGTGTGTGCCAACTACGAAGTCCGCGGACATCACGCTTCCGACTGCTTCGCTGTCCACGATTTATTTAGGTGGTGCGAAGCTTGGCGATCTGGCACGGGCGGGTCGGGCAGTAGAAAACACAGACGGATCGATCTCTAAGGCAGATGCGATGTTCGCCACGGTAAAAGCGCCGTGGTGTCCGCTAATGTTCTAAGGGCCCCTAGGGGCCCTTTTTCTTTTGCTGAAATGAGTTCTGTGAACGTCGGTTTCGCAGGCCGGTCATGCGGATGAACTCTACCGAGTATCGACTATTTACCAGACAGGGCTGTAATCTCGTTGCTTGATGATTCGTCTGATTCTTCGCCATCTGCGATCGGATTCAGTACGTGCCTGATAAATGAATCGTGGTTCATGACAGGGTTGATGGTCACCGTGTTCCAACGGAACGCACGGGAATCGAAAAATATGTTTGCAACAGCGTGGGATTCCGGAGCATCGACCACGTACCAGAGCTGGTGTCCGATGGGGAACGACCAGCCATCGATCACAGTTGCTCCGTGCTTCGCTGCTATCTCTATCAACTCACGCATTCGTATCGCATCTAGCTCGGCAGACGCCCCATCTCTGGCGGCAATGCAGGTTTCCGGACTGTGCTTTAGCTCAACCATAAATAGCATCTAAATAGTTCCTGCGTTGTGTGATTCGATCTGATTAGTAACCAGCGTAACTATCAAATATGTCGGATTCGTTTCGATCACACGACGAGTGTTAATCTTGCGGAGAATCATCATCTTCATCCTCGGCAAGCATTTCTAATAATTCGCTTACTGTGCGGTGTTGCTCAAGTTGGTGTCGCAACGGAACATCGGACGTAACCGAGTATCGGTTTTCTCTTCCGACTTTTTCGATGACAACAAATGCCGCGTCCGCCAACTCTTGAATAATCCTCAGAACCGCTCTCTCGGTTATTCCGACGAGCGACGATATTTCGCGCACTCTAATGTCGGACGTCTTCGAGATCACATAGAGAACATGGGAGTGATTCGTGAGAAACGTCCATGTGGTCTGTTGTTCGGTCATGTTGATAATTCAGTGAAACGAGTTACATGTAAATTGATACATGAATATCAATACATGTACTTTGTTTCATGTGTTAACAGGATATTAAGTTTGTTGCTCAAAATGATTTGTTTGCTCGCTATTCCCGTCATACTGGCCTCGGTTCAGGACCTCGGTTGCCCGTAGCTGGTCGTGTGCAGCTGTGATTTTCGCTGCAGAGGAGGGGAGAAAGATACTGAAATAAATTCAGCATGACAGTGGGCCGTTGTTGAGCATGACGGTGGGCGATTTTTGAGCGTTGCGGTGCTTTAATTCCCCGTACGGGTCTATTCACTATTAGAATGCTGCTAGGAGCCACTCGGGAGTTTCGATGCCTACGTTCACACCTACACACCTTGGAAAATGGGAAGCACTCTTCACCGACCTTGTCGATGGCGAGGGGGCCGCGCTTACCGAAGAGGGCACATGGATGCTCGGTGACAAGCCGGGATTGGTGTGCGTGTTTGAGGATGACGAGCCACTATACATAGAGGCCTCATCGAATATATCGAAGACGTTGCTCTGCTATATCAAGGGCGGAACCGAGTGCGACTTCCGAACAATGGTTGGCATTGTGGAGATGGGCGCTTCGGCTAAGAATGCTGCTCAGCGCGCCAAATCGGGGCCGCTTGCGTTGCGGATTTCTAAGCGTGTCGAGAAGTTTCGATACCGAGTTTCACCCGGGCCGGGCAAATCGTTATCGCAGCTTGCCGACGCCTTCAACGTCGTAGCCGACACCCGTTACGCAGGCCCCAGCGCACTAGCGAACCGTGCGCTGGATGCGCTGCCTAGTTAGGGGATTAGTTGCGCTTGCCTAAGCCTGAAGCTGGGCTGCCAACTCGTCGGTGGTTTGTACCGAGCTTGCGATCATCCTGAAGTTCAGCAGCGCTGCCTCGTATGCATCGCCCTTGGGTAGTAGTGCGCCGGCCGTGGCGTCCTTTGCGATAGCCACTTCGAAACCATCTTCTATGAGGTCTCGCATGTGAGCTTCAACGCATAGATTCGCCGACATTCCGGCGAGGATGATCTTGTTGATGCCACGTTTTCGAAGTTGAAGTGAAAGGTCATTTGTCTTCGGGCTGTAGACCTTGTGCGGACTCGCTATTACAACACCGTCATGTTCGATGAGTGGCTTTAGGCTCGGCTCCCAATTGGCGCCAGACCCGTCGAATCCATGAACTGTCAGTGCCCCGGCTCGATCGAACATATTGATGGCGTGCATCATCGTTTCGACTGCGCCTGCGAATTTCCAGCCGTGATCGGTTGGGTAGTAATAGTGGGGTGAAACGAACACCGGCGTGCTTGAAGCGTGGGCTGCTTCGAGTAGCTTCTTGAGATTGGCAACTGTGTTGTTCTTTTCGACACTCGGCCCAACGATGCCCCAGGTGACCCCGTCTGGTGAAAGAAAATCGATCTGAGGATCGGTAATTACGACGGCCGTTGTACCCGGCGTGATTTCGAATCCGGGATTCGGTAGCACTTCATCGTAGTGTTGTGGTTCTGTGGTCATTATTCAGCCCTCTGCTTGAATCTGAAATCATTCTTCAATCAAGGCTCCGTCCAGCCCGACCTACTAGCTCAGATGCAGTGGATTGCAGAAGGGTTCAGTACTGCTCTACGCGCCCGAATCTTCATCGCCAGCGGTGAGTGCTGAAATCAGCTCGTGGCAAAGCTTGATCGAATCCAGGGGTTCATCGCCCTGGCAGAGTAGAACCATGTTTCCGTAGATCACGAAATCGGCGTTGTTAGGACCTCGTTTGCCACTCCATGCTGCGAGATCGGCAGTTCCACCGCTTCGCATTCGCTGGCGGTCCTTGTAGCCGACGGACCAGGTGACCTCATCTTCTTCGATAAGCGCATCATCGCCTGAAACTTCTTCCGCAAGCTGAGTGCCGAGTGCCACGGCATCGGCGTGACTGGAGTAGAAGCGCACTTCGATGTCCATTGGCCCCGGCCCTGATTGAACGAATCCATACCAGGCATCGACAGCTCCGGGCAGATCAGCCACGTCGTAGTGCTTGGAGGCTTTCATTCCGGCCGTGCGAAGGTGATCGATGTGGAATATTCGTGAATCGTCCACTACTCGTTCGATAGACGCAGGAGGTTCGCTTGAGCCACAAGCAATAACGACAATCGAAAAAATAGCGATAACCGCGATGAAATATCGATTGCGAAATCGCTGTGAACTCGTTGATGTGGCCTGCATAAAGACTTACAGACTTCTTACTAGTAGAAGCCGCAAATTACTACCGATTTACTTGGTGCCCATGTTCTTAAGTTGGGTTTCGGCGTAGTCGCCAGCATAAGGGAACTTGTAGCGTTTGCCTTGAAATGCCTGGTACATCATGAACAACCAGATAATCAGAGTCGCCAGCTGAACAATTACCCCGAGCAATCCGCCAACGAATGGTAGGAAACCGACTACGAACGAAGCGATAGTTAGTGGAACGAAAATGACTATCGATTGCATTGCGTGGAAGCGAACAAAGCTGTTGTCTTTTTCAATAAGTAGGAACACGATTCCAGTTACCCAGCCAAGAATGTAGGTAAGCAATCCTGCCACGTTCTGGGTCGTGCCCAAACTTGTTTCAACTTCCGCTACGACATCGTTCGTCGCAGTTTCTTGGGTTTCCTCAGAAGGAGTCGGATTGTCCGCCATGCGTAGCCCCTGTCTTTGCATTCAGATGTGCAATCGCGCCGTACGAAAAGTGTGAGGTTCACACGATTCAGTCACTTTATATACACAGCCAGCGAAATCTTCAATGAAAAGGGGCGATAACGCCAAATGCGCATCGCCCCTAGATTTCAGGATTCGGTTGCCTAGCTCGAACCTAGTCGCTGTAGACCGAGAATTTCATTTCCTGCTGCGTCTTTACGTCCAGCAGAACGCTTTTGCCTTCATCGAAGTTGATCTGGCGCGCACGAGTAAGTGCTGGACCAATTTCGCTCGGGTCGGTGATTTTGATACCAACTCCCCCGAGATCTTCAGAAATTCCGGCGTAGTCGCCGTACATGTTTCCTGCGTCGTACAGTTCCATCGCAGTAGGCTGAGCCTTGTCGTACCCGCCCATGGTTCCGTTGTTCAGCACAACCGTAGTAATCGGCGCGCCGATGCGGTTTGCTGTCTCAAGATCCAGACCCGACATCCCGAACGCAGCGTCGCCCATGAAGTTCATGCACATCTTGTCCGGGTTGGCGATCTTGGAACCGATCATCAGCGGAATACCGTAGCCAAGGTGGGTGCTCTTGCCCCAGCCAACGTAGCTGTGCGGAACCGTCGCTGTGTAGAAGGGCATGATCTGGTCACGTGGGTGTCCAGCATCGTGAGTAACGATCGTGTTTTCGTGGTCGACCGCTTTGTTGATTTCGTTTACGAGGCGGTACGGGTTGATCGGGTCCATCGTTGAATTGAGCATTGCCGACCAATCGGCCTGCCACTCTTTCTTCACTTCAGCGACAGCTTCACGATTTGCAGTGTCGGACTTGCGGCCTTCTTCGCCGATCACGGCCTTGATCTCATCGATTAGCATGCAGATGGTTTTCTTAGCATCGCCAATCAAGCCGATTTCGGTGGTGTATTCCTTGTCGATATCGTCGTAGTTGACTGTCGAGTGAATCAGCGTCTTTTCAGCTGGAATGTTGATTCCGAAGCTGGTCTTGGTAAGGCTGGATCCGATAGCGAACAGTAGGTCGCTCGACTTCAGCCATTCCCAGACGCCCTTAGGAGCAGTCTTATTGGCGGCGCCAAGCGAGAGAGGGTGTCGTTCGTCGATGGCCGATTTGCCCGGCATCGATGTAATTACGGGAATTTGTGTGAGTTCAGCAAGCTCGGTTAGTTTGGCTGCTGCATCTGCGTATAGAACTCCTTGACCCGCGTAGAAGACCGGCTTCTTCGCAGCCAGGAGCAATTTGACGGCAGCGCGGAGGTCGGACTTGTCAGGAGCAGCAACGTATCGTTTCGATGGTCCGAAGTCGTCGAGACTCGACACTTCGTCTCTCATAACATCGCGCTGCATTTCGAGCATCACTGGTCCGGGGCGGCCGTTCTTCATTGTTGAGATGGCGTGTCGCATGAGCCCAGGAATTCGCTCGGCTGATGTTACCGACTGTGCCCACTTCGTGATGAATCGGAAGTTGTCTGGGCCCGAGAAGTTCGGTGAAGTGGCTGTGACATTGTTGCCGGGGCCGTCGGGTAGGAACAGGATCGGTACGCCTTCTGATGAGGCCTGTGCGATTCCGCCAAATGCGTTTTCGATTCCGGGTCCACCCTGGCAGGCGAACACGCCGTACTTGCCCTGCGAGGCCATCATGCGTGAGAAGCCGTCGGCTGCCATGATTCCGCCACGTTCCTGCCGGAACACGAATGCCTTAATGCCTTCTAATGCGACTGCTTCGATGAGCGGGTTTGCGGGGAAGCAGGCCATCCACTCGACACCCTCTTGTTTCAAGATTTTCGCGATCGCCTGGTAGCCGTTCATACAATTAGTCTCCTGAGATTACTGTGGAGTTTTTTGGAAGCTGCGGCCAATTGTGGCAGCTTCGAAAAACATGCGTGGGAAAACATTCCCAGTCTAGTACCACACCAATGCAGGCGCAATCGAAATCATCAGATGCGAGTCGCTTTTGGGAAACACGCCGAATCGCGCACAAAAACTACTAGGAATTCCCAACACCGTTACAGGTAGAGTCCAAACATCTGCCGCAATAACGATGGCAGTAGCGACCAGATAAATAACGCTACGAGGCTTCAATAGCCATCAAAGCCCGCCTGAAACGTCGGGGAGAATGACCGAAATGCTTGACCACAACACAATCCTTCCAGAAGGTTCAATTGGCACTGCGAACATCAAAGTTGTTGGTGTTGGTGGTGGCGGCCAGAACGCTGTCAACCGCATGTACCGAGAACGGGTACCTGAAGTTGAGTACATATCTGTAAACACCGATTCACAGGCGCTAGGCGCTTCTTCGGTTCCAGTTCGACTTCGAGTTGGAGACCAAGTTGCTCGTGGACTTGGCGTTGGCGGTGACCCAGCCAAGGGTCGACAGTGCCACGAGGAAGACCGTGACGAAATTAGGGAAGTACTTAAAGGTGCCGATCTTGTATTCGTTGCAGCCGGAATGGGTGGCGGAACTGGTACCGGTGGCGCACCTGTAGTAGCCGAGGTTGCTCAGGAATTGGGCGCACTGACGGTTGGTGTTGTGACCAAGCCGTTCGCATTTGAAGGCGCTGTACGCAAGAAAAAGGCACTCGAAGGCATTGAGATGCTTCGAGCAAAAGTCGACACACTTATCGTTATTCCGAACGACCGACTTCTTGCAATATCTGACGAGCAGCTCACCATGGATCGTGCGTTCAAGCTCGCCGATGATGTGTTGAGCCAGGGCATTCGATCGATCGCTGAATTGATTCTAGTTCCCGGCGAGATCAACCTCGACTTTGCCGACGTTCGTGCAGTGATGGACAACGCAGGTGCGGCATGGATGGCTATCGGTAAGGGTTCAGGCGATAACCGTGCGGTTGACGCTGCGAACCAGGCGATCAACTCGCCTCTGCTTGAGGTAGAAATTGCTGGCGCCAAAGGGGTGATCTTCAACATCACCGGTGGCTCCGATCTAACACTTGATGAAGTACAGCGTGCGTCCGAGGTGATCGCTTCGACAGTTCACCCAGACGCCAACATCATCTTCGGTACGGTTACCGATCCGAAGATGGAGAACGAGGTCAAACTCACGATCATCGCTACGGGATTCCCTGTTGCTGGTGAGATTGAGGAAGAGGCCGAAGACGTTGCCCGCAAGGCACTCGAAGATCCTGCATCAATGGCGATTCCGCCGTTCCTGCGTCACCACCCGGCAGCGCGGACACGCTACCGAAATGGTGGGATGTACCGAGACGCCCAGCGAGAAGAAACCGCAGTACTGGCCGACGACTGAGCCAGTGGCTCTTTTTCTAGCGCCAGCGGCGCGTTTTCTAACGCCAGTGGCGCGTTTACTACCGTGCAGACGGTTATCGCTGAGTCGATAGTTGAAGTCGGTGGGGACGATAAGTAGGTAACTAAGTAGGGGCAGGATTTATTCCTGCCCCTACTGCTTTAACGGGTTGTGGAATTCAGCATGACAGTGGGTGTGGGCTCAGCGACGGTGGCTGGAAATAAGCTGCAATGGGCGGAGAAAGATGCTGAAACGAATTCAGCATGACAGCGGGTTCGTTAATTCAGTGTGAGCACCGATGAATTAACGAATTCCGTTCACCTGTACGTCCCAAACGTCGACTTACGCGGTAGTACCCACGTTTTTACTGGGGTTTGCCTCTACATGGTTACAGGTGGGCTCCGATTACCACGCGCTCGCTTTAGAAGAAGGTAGTAAGTACCGATTCAACCAAACTAGGGGTAGTTGTTATGGACGGTAGGAATATTTCGAGGGTGACGTAGTGAAACGCTTACTGGCGTTGATCGTCGTTATGGGGATCCTCGTAGGGGCTACGAACGATACGCAGGTGTGCGCGGACTATTTGTTCGCGGGTAGGCCAGCACCTGACGTGTCGCCCGGTTTCTACGTCGAGCGAATAGTTTGTCTGACGCCGGACAACCGGCTTGAGCCTATTGACCACCCGGGCGACATGCCTGGTCTTCAGGCGTTGAATGAAGCGCTGCTCATGGAGTTGCTCGCGACATAGCGTCTTGCCGAATCACGACTCAGCCTGATCAACGAAATGGTTGCAGCCGGCAATGGTTTTATGAAGTTCCACCCGGTTGTCTACATTCGAGAAGAAAACCGGTAGGCGTTTTATTTACTTAGCGGCAAACGATGCCAGGATGCGATTGGAAGCTTCTGTGCAGGCTTCGACCGCGGCGTCGATCAAGCCAAATGACCCGTTGAAGCCGTGCGTCATTCCGGGGTACTCGATGTAGGTAACATCGTTGCCGGCCGCTTTTAGAGCCGTTGCGTAATCGGCAGCTTCATCAAGCAGCGGATCGTATTCCGCAGCGATGATCGTGGCGTCGGCGAGACCGGTGAGGTCTTTCGCCTGAATAGGTGAAGCGTACGGGTTCTTTCCATCGGCATCGGATTCAAGATACTGATCCCAGAACCACTTCATTCCGACCGCAGTCAGACCGAATCCCTCAGCATTCGCTGTCCATGATGGGCGTGTGTAATTGTGGTCGATAACAGGGCAGAAGAGAACCTGGTGCTTGATAACCGGGCCACCACGGTCGCGGGTCATCTGAGCAACCGCGGCTGAAAGATTTCCACCAGCGGACGTTCCAGATACCGCTAGATTTGTTGCATCGACTTCTAGCTCTTGGCCATGCTCCACTGCCCACACCGTGGCTGCGTAGCAATCTTCGGGCGCGGCCGGGAAGACATCTTCAGGGGCCATGCGATAGTCGACGGAAACTAGTACTGCATTTACGCGGTTCACAAGACCTCGAGACATTGGATCTTCGGAATCCAGATCGCCAACCACCCAGCCTCCACCGTGGAACAGCATGATCAGCGGGTGAGGGCCTTCGGCGGTCGGGCGGTAGATTCGAATTGGAATGTCGCCAGCGGGTCCTGGAATCGTTCGTTCTGAGATTTCACCCACTGGTTCTTGAACGGAAGGGATGGCCTCTTTGCTCTTTCGGCCTTGTTCTCGCATTTCTTCGACCGACTGAGGTTCAGGGAAGCCGAGTGCCTCTCGTCGATCCATTAGGGCTTTGACCTGTGAGTGAAGTGGCATGTGTAACTCCGTGCTGGCAATGGCGAATTCTAGGAAATGCTGGCAGAAATTTATCAGAGTCCTGATGGCATGGCTGCGGTTGCGGACATAGAGTAGCGGTGATGTCAGAATCTCGACTCACATACTCGTCGTTCGAAATAATCCTCGATGCTGTTCGTGCGGCTGTGTTGAAGCACCCGGATACAACGCTACTGGTGGGTATCGACGGAGCGGGTGGTTCTGGTAAGTCGACGTTGGCAAAGCGATTGGCTGATTCGCTTGATAACGCAAGTGTGGTTCACATCGATGATTTTGCTGATTGGAACGATGATTCGAACTGGGTGTTGAGTACGTTTGCCGAGCGAGTTCTGGCTCCGCTTGTGGCCGGGATTACTTCGAAGCACCAGCGGTACGACTGGCCAACCGATTCGCTGGGAGAGTGGTTCGAAATTCCGCCGACTGGTATTGCCATTGTTGAGGGTGTTACAGCTTTACGTTCCGATCTGCGCAAGTACTGGCATGTTGGTGTTTGGGTTGAATGCGCTCGTGAGTTACGGCTGGAACGCGGCGTAGCGCGTGACGGTGAGGGGATGCGATCGAAGTGGCAAGATCTGTGGATGCCGGGCGAGGACGCCTATTTCAAACGGGAAAATCCCCAAGGTCACGCCGAGTTTGTTTTCGACGGTAGCGGCAGATCGTAGTTGAGACGGATACGCGTTTCGCTATAACCGGCGAACCTCTTTCGCCTTGATCAGGATTAACACCCAGAGTGCGAGCGAGAACGAATGGGCGATCAACATTTGCGGAATCTGCCACAGCTAATTTGCTCTTCGTAGATCGGGGGATCGCCAGTAGGCGATCAGGCCCCACACGATCCACAATCCCGCCGCTGAGTGAAGGGCGATCGCCGGACCAAATTCATCGGCGAGAATTCCACCGAGCATGAATCCGAATCCGAGCAGCATCGCCGCCGACATCGCCAATCCCATTACCCGTCCGCGCATGTCGTCATCGACCATTAGTTGCAATAAAGAAAATATTTAGGTCACCCAAACGGCAGTTGCTAGCCCTGAAATGGTCAAAGTCACGAGTGACAACGCAAATATTCCTGAGATGGCGAATAGCTCAAGGCGATGATGATGGTGGAAAGTATCACCATCAACCCTTTACGAGGTAGATCGCCAAGAATGAAAATCACGATTGCCCCGATGAGTGCTCCGGCACCGGTTGCACCAACGAGAGCACCGAACCCGCCGGGCCCGACTTCGAGAATGTCGCGGGCATACACCGGTATCAGTGGTTGCACGACGCCCCAGAAAATTGCTCCAGTCAACGTGAACAACAACCACTTGATGCGTGACGTAGCCATCGCGTAGCGGAGCCCCTCGCCCATCTGAGTGAAGGCGGATCCCCAGCCGTTATTCGCAGCGGTTTCATTTGGTTGTTTGCCTGGGACACCCAAGAAACCCGCCCAGGCGAAGAAGTAGATCCCGAATGTCAGCCAAAACACGGCTGCGTTGCCGTAGCTGACGATCAACAAACCGCCGATTGCGGGTCCGATCATCGTTCCTAGATTCGAGACGGTGTTGTTCAGTGAAAGAGCGCTTACAACGCGTTTCCTGCCGACGACGTCCATAACTATCGTTTGCGAGGCGGGGTTGCTTAGTGCGAATGCTATCCCGAGCAACACACCCGTAATCAGCAGGTGCCAGACAAGAGCCTCTCCGGTGCTCACTAGCACGGCAACACCGAATGAGATCAGCATCACGAATAATCTACCGCGCAGTGCGACCGTTCGTTTGTTGTAACGATATGCCAGAACACCGCCAAATGGGGATAGCACCAGCAGCGCCATTGATGGCATGGCGTTTACGAGCCCCACCATGAAGGCCGAATCGGTTAGGTCGAGTACTAGCTACGCCTGACCCATGTTCCTCATCTGGAAGCCGGCGAACATCGCTCCGTTCGCTATGATCAACCACGAGAAGCCGGGAGACGAAAATACGTCAGCACTGGTCCTGAGCTTAGTTTTGATTCCAGAACTA
>CAVOCL010000010.1:0-15248 GCA_963694185.1 Dehalococcoidia bacterium | reverse complement strand
CCGGTAGCGACGAGGTGGCTTGCGATTCGCTGTAGCTCGGAAGCGATCATTCGCAGCCATACGCCACGTGGTGAAGGCTCGATACCAGCCAGCTTTTCAACCGCCAAAATATAGGCCTGGTTGTTGAGCATAGACGACACGTAGTCCATGCGGTCGGTCAGCGTCACGATCTGTGTATATGTTCGCTCTTCTGCGAGCTTTTCCGAACCACGGTGCAGGTAGCCGAAAATGGGCTCTACATCAACGATTTCTTCACCGTCGAACGACACACGCATGCGGAACACGCCGTGAGTCGACGGGTGCTGGGGACCGAGGTTTACGGTTACTGGCTGAGTCTTGATAGCCATTATTCGCCACCGTCCAAAGAATCAGTGGTCGTAAGGCCGGCTTCAGATGCGCCGGGAGCGGTCGAAACGATCGACTGATCGTAGGTGACATAGTCTTTGCGAAGCGGGTGACCGGGGAAGCCTTCCCACAGCATGATTCGCTTGTGGTTGGGGTGGCCGTCGAAGCGGATGCCCATAAGGTCCCAAACTTCACGTTCCTGATAGTCGGCACCGCGCCAGATAAAAACAACGCTGGGAATGAAGGCATCGGTACGACCGATTCCCACTCGTGACTTCAGCACCGCTGACGAGTTCATCGGGAGTGATGTGAGGTGATAGACAACCTCGAAGTGATCGATATAGTCGACTGAAGTCAGGCTGCTTAGCAGGTCGAATTTGAACTCAGGGCGTGTCTTTAACCCCTCGCATACGACATATATTGATTCCGGCTTCACCCAGACATCGATGCCTGCACTCGACTCAACAGAGCCGGGCGCGAATGCTTCGATAGCTTCAGCCAGTGCATTTCCACTCCAGACGGTGGTCATCCCTGTCCTGCCGCCTGTCCGCTAAGGCTGTATCGACGAATCTTGTCGTGAAGCTGCATGATGCCGTAAAGCAGAGCGTCCGGACGCGGCGGGCAGCCGGGTACGTATACATCGACAGGCATGATGTGGTTCACGCCGGGCACAACTGAATAGCTCTGGTAGTACGGGCCACCTGAGGTAGCGCACACGCCCATAGAGATCACCCAGCGTGGCTCGGCCATCTGGTCGTACAAACGGCGTAGAGGAACTGCCATCTTCCAGGTCAGCGTTCCGGCTACGATCAGCAGGTCGGCCTGTCGTGGAGATGCTCGCATTGCTTCCATTCCGAACCTCGCAAGGTCGAAACGGGCCATTGCGGCGCTGATCATTTCGAATGAACAGCAAGCAAGACCCGACTGCAACGGAAATACCGAAGACTTACGGGCCCAGTTAAGAAGATAGTCGACAGAACTGACGATAACGCTGCGGCTCAGCTCATCGGGAACTTCGAGTACAGGGTCGGGAAACGGCTCAAGATGAGTCGACTTCATCCGGTTGACGGAATCACCTTCAGTGCGGTCGAGGTCGAGAGTGATCGACTGCAGAGCGCCACGAGGGTCGGCTCCTGGAGGCGTGCCGTAGGGATCGAATATTTTCTGGTCGGTCATTCGTTTGTCACCCATTCCAAGGCACGTTTTCGCCATGCGTAGGCATACGCAAATGTCACGATAAGCAGGAAGATAAATACTGCAACGAGCGCAGCAAACCCAAACTGCCGGGTCATTACTCCGTACTTGACTGCCCACGGAAATAGAAAGATTGTTTCAACGTCGAATACGATGAAAAGCAGGGCGTAGTAGTAGTAGCGAAAGTTGAATCGAGCGGGTCGACCGCCGAACGGAGGCATTCCGCCTTCGTACGCACTTTCTTTTACTGCCGTTGGGCGTGACGGCCTGACCTTAACGAACTGGGCCAGGTAGCTCATCGTCATCATCCCGACAGGGACAGTTACCGCTGCAGCGGCAAAAATGATGAGCAGTGCGTACTGCCTAAAATAATCCTCGAACATCAACTACCAATTACTCGTTACAAATCATCTTGAAAACGACTATAAAAACGCCGATTCGGAGCATAGCAGTCACCCGATTTAGCAGCAAGTGAAAAAATGAACAATCCATGTGCTTCAGGCACATAGACCGGCTCAATTATTCGGTAAGTCGCTGCTATTTTTCGGGTTCTGCCAGCAGAGTTCTAATCGAAGAGGATCACTCCCCGACCGTCTTCACCACGTGCAAGCGCATCGTAAGCCTCGTTTATTTCATCGAGTTTGTACTTGCGAGTGACCATTCCCCCAACGTCAATACGACCCTGACTGTAGAAATCAAGCAACTTGCGGAAGGTCTCGTGCGGGCTTGCGGAGCCGTAGTAGCTGCCGACAAGAGTTTTCTGATTACGCACCATGTCGACCATAGGAATTTCCACGTCCATGCCTTCGGGAGCGATCCCCACCAGCACGGTCGTGCCGCCCTTTCGAGTGGCGTTGTAGGCCTGTGAAAGCGTGATCTTGTGGCCAAATGTGTCGAAAGCGAAATCGACTCCGCCGTCGGTCAATTCCTGAATAGCAGCAACTGGATCCTGTTCCTTAGAGTTGATCACATGGGTTGCGCCAAACTTGTAGGCGAATTCGAGTTTGTGGTCGAAAATATCAACAGCGATCACTTTGGAAGCGTTCATGAGCCGAGCACCCTGAAGTGCGTTTAGTCCAACTCCGCCGGTGCCTATCACTGCAACAGTCATTCCAGCTCGCATGCCGGGTTGGTTGATTACCCCCCCAACGCCTGTAGCCACCGAGCAACCGATTAGCGCTGCGACGTCCATCGGAACATCGTCAGGAATCGGGTAGCAAGCCTGTTCGGGAACTACGATCGATTCGGCGAACACGCCTAGCTTTGCGAACTGATGAACCTCAACGCCGTCTGATGTGTGAAGACGGAACGTTCCGTCGTACTGACGGGTTCCGGTTTCTCGGTTGGTGTCACAGAGATTGGAAAGCCCTTCTCTGCATGATCGGCAGTATCCGCAGTTCGCCACGAACGACAGAACACATCGGTCGCCCTTTTTGACAGACATGACCCCGGGTCCAACAGCGTCGACAACTCCTGAGCCTTCGTGACCAAGCACGATCGGCATGGGAGTCGGGTTGTCGCCCGTCATTACGTGGTGATCTGATGCGCAGACCCCCGCAGCAGACATCTTGACTCGCACTTCGCCAGTCTTAGGTTCCGACTGGTCAAGCTCCACGTTTGGCATGGGCTTATTCGCTTCAAAAAGAACTGCGGCTTTCACTTACTAACTCCAGACAAGAAAATGACAACGCGATCGGAACTCGAAAACAGCGAGTTCGAGCAAAAGCATGGTACTCCGAAGAGTCGCATATTCGGACAATAAAAATCGCCCCTGCACAGTTAGCAGGGGCGATTTCATATTCTTTACACGATCAACGTTCGATCAGACAGTTACAGCTTCGACCATGTTGATGACCTTCGCCTTCAACTCTTTGGCATCTGGCAGTGCCGGATACCTACCGAGTTCACTCTTATCGAACGCAACCTCGCCGTTGAGCGTTACTTTGAACACTCCACCTTGACCAGGCGTTAGCGTTACAGCCACGTTCGAACCACCGGCTGCATAAAGTTCGCTTCCCATCCAGAAAGCCACAGAGTGGTAGCCTCACGGCACGCAGTATTCGATCTCCGCTCGCACTTTTGCTGGTACTTCAGCCATAACGCACTCCAATTTCGTAAATAACGAGTGACGAATTAAACCGTCACTATCCAAAAGAAAAAGTGGCTAGCCACCCGCCTCGCGGCCCTAGCTGCTTTGGATTACTGCACCGGACTCGATCATGTTGGCTACGGTTGCCTTGAGTTCTTTCACTTCCATGATGTGTGGTGAGCGACCGGACTCTTTCTTGTCCCACAGCACTCGACCATCAACGGTTACTTTGAACGCACCGCTGTGTCCGGGCTTAAGTGAGATAGCTAGCGCTGGTCCGGCAGCTTGAAATAGCTCGCTAACCATGTTCGCTGCTAGGTTTGCGTAGCCACATGGCACGCAGTATTCGATTTCAGCTTCCATCTTCCAGTGATCAGACATGTCTTACCTCTAACTTGTTCTTAATATCCTGCAGGCAGCTGTTCGCCAAATACACCAATTCGACATACCACCTTGATGGGCGCATCCTATCAGGTGACGCAAATCAGGCATCTCGATGCTTTTTATTAGCCTGCAAGGTGCTACTAAAGCAGTATTCGCACCCTCTTACGGTATACTGCGGCCTCGGCCTTGGATGTCGCCCGCTCGCCCACACGTGCTCATGAGCGCATGACGGCAGACGCGGTTCCGCCATTGCGTGGCCCTGACACAACAGATTTAAGGAGGACAAAGTGCCCTCATTAGTTGAGTTGCGCCCGGTTACACGTGAAGACGTCCAACGTATCGCTGACTGGCTAGATGATAAAGAAGTAGCGGAGGCCTGGTTCGGCCGTTACACCTATGGCGATGCCACCCACCTTGGTTACGAGCCCAAGGAAATGATCGGCGCGAGCGAGGCCGCGTGGGACGAAGTTTTCCACGACCCGCATCACGAGCCTCACCGAAATATATTCTCGGTTTACACACTCTCGGGTGAACACATCGGTGAAGGGCAACTTTCTATCGATGAAGCGCTTGGGGATGCCCAGATATCAGTACTTATCGGCCAAAAAGCTCTCTGGCACCACGGATACGGCACATCTGCCGTAATTGCCATGCTCGAGCATATTTTTGAGCACCTTGGTCTGCACAGAGCATGGGTCGACGTTCCCGAGTACAACACTGGAGCCCGAGCGATGTTCGAACACATCGGCTTCCAGCACGAAGGCACGCTGAGGCAGAGTCGACCACACGAGGGCGCCCGCCACAACTCAGTGATTCTCGGCATGCTCGCGAACGAATACACAGCAGCGTTCCCAGTAGGTACTCGCAGTCACGTAACTACGTGGGACGCGCCGAAGGTTTAGTTCGAACTTGCCTGCCTGGGTTAAAGGCCCAACGCAGGCCCCAGAACATCGAGGTACTTTAGCGCTGAACCGGTGTTGAGCAGTACTACGCGCTCATCATGAGCGACTTCGCCTGATTCCAGTAGATGTCGTAGCGCCGAAAGTGTTGCGCCGCCTTCTGGTGCCGGGAATATGCCTTCGTATTCAGACATGTCACGCACCGATTGCACCATTTCATCGTCGGTTACCGTCAGAGCGGTTCCACCGCTTTCGCGAACGGCTCTGATTACAAGGAAATCACCCACTGCCGCTGGAACACGCATTCCGGCTGCGAGCGTTGAAGGGTTTTTAAACGGCTCAGCGAATTCTTTGCCTGCTTTGTAGGCATCGACCAGCGGTGAACAGCCTTCTGCTTGAACACAGATCATTCGTGGTCGTTCTGAGCCGATCCATCCCAGCTGTTCCATCTCATCCAGTGCCTTCCAGATGCCAACGATGCCGGTACCACCACCTGTTGGGTAGATGATGACGTCCGGAACCTCGTAGTCGAGCTGCTCGACGATTTCGTAGCCCATCGTCTTCTTACCCTCGACCCGGTACGGCTCTTTGAGCGTCGAAACGTCGAAGAGACCGTACTTCTCAGCCGCTTCGCCTGAAATCCGACCTGCATCGGTAATAAAGCCATCGACGAGATTCAATTTGGCTCCGTAAGCGACGCACTCGATCTGATTCGCCATTGGTGCGTCTTTGGGCATGTACACGTGGGCTTCCATGCCTGCCGAGGCCGCGTACGCTGCCATCGCTCCTGCTGCGTTTCCAGCTGAAGGCATCGTGAGCTTCATCTGGCCAAGTTCGAGCGCTTTCGATACGGCTGCAGATAACCCGCGAGCTTTGAACGATCCTGTTGGGTTAACTCCTTCGTCTTTGATTAACAGCGACTTCATGCCCAGGTGCTTACCGAGTCGTTTGGCGTGCATCAGCGGTGTAAAGCCTTCACCTAGCGTCACGATATTGGCGGGATCGATAACCGGCATTACTTCTCGATAGCGCCACATGTTTGGGGCTCGATCGGGCATCGATTCTTTTGTGAGTGTTTCCGCCGCTTTCACCAGATCGTATCGAGCAAGATACGGCTTGCCGTTTTTAGGGTTCAAACGAGTGGGGACTTCATGGCCGCATTGTTCACCTGAAAGCGAACATTCGAGATGAGTTATGTGACTACGAATCGGGCTAAGAACTGCCAAGCGAAACTCCGTGCGTATGTGATTAGGATCCGGTTAATTGCCGAAGGAAGAAGTACGAAATAATACCGCGGGTGAACTAGTTTTCCAGAATTGAAATACTCAGTATTTTCACACCGGGGGTAGTAGCAACTAAAGGGTCGCGCTCGATCATGCTGGTAGCAATCTCTAATCCACCCACAATTTGGCCAAATATGGTGTGGCACGAAACTGCGTCATCGGCACAATTTTTGGCAACTCCGTCTTCGTACGGATCCAACCAATTTGCAGAATCATGGGTGATGAAGAATTGGCTGCCATTCGTGTTCGATCCTGCGTTCGCCATCGACAGCACCCCAGTGGCGTTGTGCGAATAATTGTTAGTGAACTCATCGTTGAATATATAGCCCGGTCCGCCGTTTCCATCGCCAACATTATCGCCAGCTTGTGATGCGAATCCTTCGATGACCCGGTGAAATTCCAGTCCTTCGTAGAAACCGATTCGAGCAAGATTTATAAAGTTCTCAACTGTCATAGGGGCAACGTCGTCGTATAACTCGACTTCTATATCGCCGGCATCAGTTGAAATGATTGCCGAATAGCTGCGTGAAGTATCGAGAGCGCCGATAGGTGCCCTCGGCTCGTCGCCCGACAATAACATCATCGGTTCGCCATCGAATTCGGGGATCGCTACTGGATTTCCGTACTCTGTGGGTCTCCACGACATCCGAGTTTGAACCTGATCTGAACCAACTACCCGCCTCAGCCCGCTGCTGTCTGAATCCATAAGCCAGCCTGCGCCCAGAAGTGAATCTATGGCAACTAATTCTGAATCGTCAGGAGCCCAGGCTGCCACTAGAAACTCTAGATTTGCATCGATGAATACGGAGTCGAGCGTCGCCAAATCGAGAGTACCAAGATTAAGTGCGCCTTCCGCCGTTGCTAGCCCGAAATGAACCCCTCTGCCATCGACAGTCCAGCCAAACCCGACGCTCCCGTAAGGGCCAAGAATTTGTGGTTCGTTGGCAGCAATGGGATCGAACAACATCACCCGCACAAGCCCATCTGACGAGTTCTGAGAAGCGAGAATGTTGTCACCGTCCGGCGACCAGTACGGCAGGATGTGCTGCGCGGTGTCATCGTTGCTAATTCGCACGGCCATGTCGAGGGTAATTGGGTTTACTTCGACATCCTCGGGAATCTCAGCAACATATATCTGCCATCGTTCCGCTGCCAGGGTTACGAATACGATCGATTTGCCGTCAGGGGAGATATTCGGCATCGACACCCCGCCCTCGACATCGGTGAACTGGACGATTTCTCGAGTCGTGAGATTGAGCGTGTATATCTGCAACGATCCGGTGGGGTCGGAAACGTAAACGAGTCGTGATCCGTCAGGCCACCAGCTTGGAGACAGTTCGACTGCATCGTTGTTGTGGAAGCTGAGATCGGCTGAGCCCAACTGAGCCGTTTCGAGATCAATAAGGAAGATCCCACCGCCGTCTTGATCGATAACCTCTACGGCGATGATGTTTGATGAACGCTGGCGAACGGTGATGTCGGACTGAGCGACGAGTGCATTTTCGTTACCACTTGTTCCTGCGGGCAACGTAACCGTGATGGCGTTCTCGAAATCGCCGATCTCGTAGCCAGCAATAAATACTGCTACTTCGTTGCCACGCCCTGCCGTCGAGTACTCATATACGTACTCTTCTTCGTCAATTTCAATAATGTTTCCGTGGGCATCTAATGCAAGAACAACAAACGGAGATGCTGCACCGATCGGCACCGAGTCATTTTCAGGAATGATGTGAATTGAGTCTGGGACTCCAGCACCAATCGTGACCGGGGCTATGGTGACCGATACCACTCCGTCCAACGTTCCTCGAGCGGTAATTCCCTCATAAATATGTTTACCTGCGGCCGTACCAGCGGTGAACTTGCCAGATTCGGTTATCGAACCGATGGCCGGGTCGCTTACGCTCCATTCGAAATCATCGAGTTCGAGTCTGTTGCCGAACCTATCACTGGCATACGTCGAAAGTTCGATCGATTCGCCCACTATTAGGGTTCTGGGGAGCACTGATACGTGCACTTGATCGAGTATTCCGGGGCGCACAGTTCCAGCCACTACCGCTTCGATAATTAAGCCGTCGAATTCGACCTCGATTGCCAGCAGTTCAAACTCACCGTCTGATGATTCAGTGCCGGCAACGAATAGGCCGGTTGAATCGACGGTGTCACCTCCGCGAAGTGTGGTGAACAGTACGAGGGTCGATTCCAACACATGCCCGGCCTCATCGACCGCCTCAACAGAGAATGTTTGACTGTGCCCCACCTGGATATCCAGCGCAGAAGGTTTGATCGAGAAGGTGTGTAATCCGCCTTTGACGACTTCGATTCCCTTGCTTTGAGTCACAACAGTTCCGAGTCGCTCGAGCTCGACTGTTATTGCGTTTCTGAAACTGCCCAGATCGGTTCCTGCGGTGAATTTACCCTGCTGGCTGATATCACCGGCACTGGCATCGACGCTCCATTTGGAATCGGGATTCTCGATCGGATTCCCCAGAACGTCGAAGGCTATTGCTGTGTACTGCGTGGTGTTGAAGGAAGTGATGGATTCCTGCCCGCCATCGAGAACAATCCAGCCCGCCTCGCCCGGTTCTACAGACACGACCATTTCGTCAACGGCCACTGAGTCGCCTCTGGTGGCGGTCAAACGCACAACAAATGTTCCTGCGCTCTCATAAACGTGTGTTGGCTCTAGCTGATCACTCCCGGCGCCATCGCCAAAGTCCCAGCTAAAACTATCGGCTTCTGCTAGTTCGCCGAGTATGAAAGAGACTTCGAACGGTGCGTTCCCTGAATCATCGGTGGCGCTGAACTCTGAAATCGCTGGCGGTGTCGAACATGCTGAAATAATTAACGCAGCAATTCCGAGCAACAACAGTGGCAATCTGTGATTACGCAGGGCTGGCAGCAAAGCTAATTGTGAAACGCGGTTCAGGGTGATCTCCGATTATCTGGTGGTCGCAGTGTATTAGTGGCCACAGCGATGGGATACCAAAATACGATACGTCTTTAGGCTCGATTAGGTTTGGCTTACGAATTTCCCAGCGGCGCCAATAGTGTCGGATAATGAACATCCGTTGATATGGGAACACTTAGGTAAACATGGGGTTCACACGAACGTTCAAAAGCCAAAACAAAACTAATCTAAATTCATACGAGGAATTAACGTTCCATATTCGAGATGTTAGACGAGCGGGATTCGGTCAATATTTATGCCTTCAAAGATTCTTGTTGTTGACGACGAACCAGACATTCTAGAGCTCGTTAGTACCCGGCTCGAGCTATCTGGATACGAGACCATCACCGCTGAAAGTGGTGAAGATGCTCTCAAGTTGTTCTTTACAGCGCGGCCTGATCTCGCCCTACTCGATCTCGAAATGCCAGGTATGGACGGTTTCGAGCTTTGTGAACGAATCCGACAGATGTCTGATGTTCCGATCATTTTCCTTACGGCGTTTGGTTCTGAGGCCCATCGAGTCAAAGGTCTTCAGGTCGGTGCCGACGATTACACCGTCAAGCCATTTTCCAAAAACGAGTTAGTTGCACGGGTCGAGGCAAATCTCCGACGAGCCTCGATGCCATCGATTCAACGTGACGAACAGCTTTACGCAGACCCGGTGCTCACCATTGACCACCGAGCCCACCTCGTGTCAGTGCGTGGAAGTGAAATTTCGCTTTCGCCACTCGAATACCGGCTGCTTACAGCGCTGTTGAAGCATCTAGGGCAGGTTCTGAGTCACACGCAGCTACTTGACCTCGCTTGGGGACCAAACTCAACTGAAACTTCGACCGATAGCGTGCGGTTGTACATTTCGTACATAAGAGGCAAGATCGAAGAAGATCCCAAGCGTCCGCGACTCGTCGAGACGGTGCGCGAGTTCGGCTACCGGTACGTCCGCCCTCTGGGCAACACAGAGAGCGCTTCGGCGGCCTAGCTCCGGCCATTTATCCTAGGCCTCCTCGTTTACACAAGCTGAGTTACTGCTTGTGTTGCGATCCAGCAGTGAATTATTGGCTCAGCGATGAATTGTCAGGCGACATTCAACGCTGTCGTCCTGAATTTATGTCAGGATAATTCTCACTCTAAGGCAACTGAACGATTGGATTATTTACCGATCGCCAGGTGAACACGGTCAACAAATTCCACTGCATAAGGGTTAGGTAGATCCTGAAGTAAATTCAGGATGACAATGTTGGCTGGTGCAGGTCGATCGTTCCGATCGCTCGATTCTCACTCACGTTCAACTTGTGATGCAGAGTGACCCAGGTAGCCAGTCAGAAGTAATGAAATTACACGCCGGAGATCACCAGCCGCAGTTGAGCGAGCTTGCCCGACAGCTAATCGGGGCGTTCAGCAGCGGGAAGTGCGACTGTAAACGCAGAGCCCTTGCCGTATTCGCTTTCGAGTCGGATAGACCCACCCTGTGTTTCAACGAGGGTCTTCGTGATCGCCAATCCCAACCCGGTGCTTCCTGCTGGTCGCTTGCCGTTATTGCTCAATCTGACGAACTTATCGAAGATTCGGGCCTGGTTTTCGGGTCGAATGCCTTCGCCAGTATCACGCACGCAGATCTCTACTTGATCGCGAATCAACTTGCCGGAAATACTGACACTCCCACCTTCTGGTGTGTAGCGGACAGCATTCGAAAATAGATTCGTAAATATCTGAACACAACGCTCATGGTCAGCCCATACGGCTCTGAGTTTTGGAGACAGTTTTATTTTGACATCTAGCTTTTTTTCCTCGAATTGAGGAGCTAACGTTTCGGTGAGTTCGATAAGTAACCCCTGAAGGGCCACTTCACCCATCTCAAGGCCAAGGTTTCCTACTTCTAATCTCGAAATATCAAGCAAGTCGGCCACCAGGCGGCTTAATCGCAGTCCGTTTGAATGGGCTTTGTTGAGCAGGCGCTCCATTCGAGGTTCAACTTCGCCACCCGCGCCATCAAGTACCAGTTCGATAAATCCAGTCAAAGAAGTGAGGGGTGTTCGCAGTTCGTGCGAAACCATGGAAACAAATTCCGCTTTCGATTTATCGACTGTTCGTTCCTGAGTAACGTCACGAAACACCCACAGACGCCCCAGATATTCGGACGACCCACTTTTGGCAGGGGCAGATGTCATCGATAAGGTTCGGTCTTCAGGTGACGTGATTTGAATGTCTTCTGAAGTGACGGCCAGTTCCTGGTTGTCGTTTATCTCGGTCAGCCGGCGTAAGAATTTTCGGCGATTTCCAAATTTCACTCCGGAACCTGCTCGAGTTTTCTCCCACTCAGATCCAATGATCAGGTCTGTATCGCGATAGCCGAAGACGTTTGCATACGATTGGTTAGCCCAGACAACACGGTCTTCCTCATCTACAAGCAGGATCGATTCAAGGGCTGAGTCGAGAAGGATGTTCATTCGGTTGGTCAAAAGAATCAGATCAGATTGAACTGACTCTCGACCAGCGATGAGCGAGTACATCGATACCGTTGCAAGCCCCGTGATAATGAGACCAGCCGTGAGCACGATGATCCAGAGTTGCGATTCTAGTTGGGTGATACCGTAGCCGGTGGGCTGTCTGAATTGAAGCTGCCAGTCTCGACCGGCCAGATTCAACTCTCTTATATGGCTTACTCCACCTTCCCAACCCGTGTCGGTTGTTCCGTTAGGAACCGGGAATACTTCAATTATTTCACCGTTCGGATCGGCATCAACCACCCGGAACTCAATGTTTTCAAGCCCCACCCGATCCACTGGTCCGGCAAGGAAATCGGCAACACGGTACACACCAGTCCCGAATCCTCGCAGTACTGCCGGTTGAGACTTATCACCCTGATACTCGAATACTGGCGTGAATACGAGCACAACCGCCTGATCATGAGGGTTCGATGCTGATGGAACTGGAGCGGAAGCCACAATTTTCCTATCTTTTTCAGCCTCGTTCATCAGCGGGGTGTATCTCGGGTGGAACAGAAGGTCTTCACCAGGGTTCAGAATTCCGAGTGTTTCGGGATAGGTAAACGCCACCGGCAAGAAGTAACCCAGATGCCCCTGAGATTCGAGTCGGAAATCATCGTTCAGCTGAGCCGACATCATTTCATTGAATTCGGGGACTTCGTTAGGCTCCACCTTCTTGATGTAGCCAAGGGCATGAACTGACCAGTTTTCTCGTTCAAGCGCAGAAGCAAATGTGCTGAACTGTGTGGGGGTTACACTATCGGTAGCTTCAAGGAACCCTCGAATGGCAGCCAGTTCGCTCAAACTCTTTTTGAACTCGGAATCAACTTCGAGCGAGGTCGATTCGACCAACTTGTCGAACCGCAGGTCACTTTGAGATTGGTTGATGCTGCGAATCGAAATGGCAGTGGCGAGGGTCATCGCCAGCAACATCGCCAACGTGGCGGCTGCTGCGAATGAAGGAAGGCGTTGAAGTAGATGACCGCGAGCGGCTTCTTTGCCTACTGCTGATTCTTCAACCTTCTTGAATGGCTGCGATATTCCCGGATTTACCAAGTCAGACGTTGCTCTGTTCGATGCGATTGGCGCAGTTGCCGATGAGCGTTGCGCGGCGAGACGATTATCCCGTTACCAATATCATCAATGATCAAGGTGTGATTAGCGTTGGAGTCGGCACCCAGCCAACATGGGAACTGACTCTGAATTTGAGAACGGGTTCCGGCCGCTATTCAGGCCGGATTTACGCCTGGTACGGCCTTCTGCAGATTAGCCCATTTGGAGGGTCGATTAAGATTCGCCGCTAACTTCTCGGCTACGACTCTGGCGCAGTCGATGACCAACACTTTGTCGCCGGTTTCGAGTTCAACCGAAGTAAACGGTAAATCTGGCATTCCGCACGGGATGATGTGCTGGAAGTACGTCAGATCGGTCGAAATGTTAAGGGCGAAACCGTGCATCGTTATCCCTCCAGAGATTCGAACACCTATTGCTGCGATTTTCTTACCCAGCGGATTCACTTGTTTCTGGCGCTTTTCGTTCGGTGTTCCGCCTACCCAGACCCCAGTTTCACCATCGATGAGATGTGCCTCTACACCGAATTCAGCGAGGGCTTCGATTATCGATTTTTCAAGCATCCGCACATAAGTTACTGGCCCAAGATTCGCCACTCTGACATCGATGATCGGATAGCCAACCAGCTGGCCAGGACCGTGATAGGTGGCTTCTCCGCCTCGGTCGGTCTCGAAAACCTCGATTCCTGCTTTTTCGAGGTCAGTTCTGTCAGTTACGAGATGGGAATTGTCGGCCCTTCGACCCAGAGTAATTACGTGCGGATGTTCGAGGAGCAGAATCGTGTCAGGGATCGAATCAGACTTGCGCCGATCCATTGTTGAACGCTGCAGTTCGAGAGCAGAGCCGTAGTCGCTCGTGCCGAGCCAGTTGGCCTGAATCTCATCTATTGGGCTATCAGCCACCCTACTCATTTGAGATCTGACGAGAGCGTGATTGCTTCGAGCCCGGATTTCACAGATTGCAGGAATTCTGACGCTTCTGCACCATCGACAATCCTATGATCGAACGACAGGCAGATGTTCATCATCGAACGAACGACTACTGAGTCTGCACCGTTTTCTGAGATCACTACAGGGCGCTTTACGATGGCTTCGGTCGTAAGAATCGCGGCCTGAGGATGATTGATTATTGCGCCACCCCAAACCGAACCAAGCGATCCTGTGTTGTTCAACGTGAAAGTGCCACCTTGAACGTCATCTAGCGTCATTGACCCTGATCGTGCTCGATCCACGACACCTGAAAGTTTGCCGGCCAGTTCGACTAATGAAGCTTCATTCGCGCCGCGAACAACAGGCACCACGAGGCCTTCTTCTGCGGCAACGGCGAGGCCGACGTTGATGGCGTTTTTGAGGACGATGTTCCCGTCTATCCAGCTCGAATTGAGCCGTGGGTTGGTTTTCAGTGCCTCAGCGACTACCGAGAGGGTGATTGGCAAATATGTAAGCCGAACTCCATGTTCGCTTTCGAAACTGTCTTTGCTCGCCGAGCGCCACTCGACCATCCCAGTGACATCGACTTCAATCGCTGACCATGCGTGCGGGATTTCCGACATCGACTTGACCATGTGATTGGCGATCATCCGTCGAATAGGAGACGGCACGATGACCTGGTCGTCGTTCGACACGCCGTCCAACTGAGGTTGAACTGCGGCGCCTGCGCCAGAATCGCCGTTTTCGGCTGCAGCAAGAACGTCTTTTTTCGTAACTCGTCCGCCGAGTCCCGTGCCAACTAATGAACTCAGTTCGATTCCGTGTTGAGCGGCCAGACGTGTAACAACTGGCGAAAAGCCTTTTTGCCTGGCTTTAGGCGATGCGGGAGAAGCGGATGCAGCTTGCGAGGAAGCAGCAACTCCGGGTGTGTTTGGGGCTGCCGACAAACTCGTGTCTAAAAATTCGCCACCAGTGGGACCAACGTTTGCGCCCTGCACCACCGTTCCAATTCGACCGGCTAGCCCAGCTGCTGGGGAGGACGTAGGTTCCGCGGTTTCACCAGCGTCCTGCCCTACGGAAACACTGCCATCGGCAGCTTCCATCTCGGCAATCACCGATCCCATCGGAACAGTTTCACCCTCTTCGGCAAGAATGCGGGTAAGAACGCCTGTCGCAGGCGAAGGTACGTCCATGTTGACCTTATCGGTCGTGACTTCAACCAGCGGATCGTATTTCTCAATCTGATCGCCAGGAGCCTTCAACCACTTGCCAATTACGGCCTCGGTGACCGATTCGCCCACATGTGGCAGTTCAATGTTGAATACCATGCCTAAATCTCCGCCAGCTTCGTAATGGCAGTATGAATTTTCTCGGGTGAAGGCATGAACGCCGCCTCTTGAATTGGCGAAAACGGCATTGGCGGAAGTTCGGGTGGTCCCAGTCGTGTAATTGGACCATCAAGATCGAAGAAACATCGTTCACCGATAATCGCCGCGACTTCGGAAGAAATGCTCACTGCCGGGGTGTCTTCCTGAACGATCAGCGCTTTTCCGGTACGAGAAGCCGATTCAGCAATTGCGTCGGCGTCTAGCGGTCGCAGTGTGCGCAGATCTAGCACTTC
>CAVOCL010000009.1:0-15926 GCA_963694185.1 Dehalococcoidia bacterium | reverse complement strand
AGCTCGTACGTGCCCTGAGAAATATGGAGCCGGCTTTCCTCGCCGTGCGATTCCATCCGGCTGGCAACATTCACTGTGTCGCCCCAAATGTCGTAGTGGAACTTCGACTTCCCGATCACCCCGGCAACGACCGGACCCGAATTAATCCCGAATCTGAACGACATGCAATGTCCGTTCCGTTCCGGCAAAGCCTGCAGCGCTTCGATCATCTCCAAAGAACACGCCACAAGTGCCTGCGCATGGTCTGGCCGCGGCGTTGGCACGCCCGATCCCACCATGAGCCATCGCCCATCGTCCTGAGCTTCTCCAGACCATGTCGCTCAACCAGAACGTCGAGCACTGAGAAAACCTCGTTCAGCGTATCGACCACTTCCGTAGGTTCAAGATCCGCAAACAACGGTGTCGATCCCACTACGTCGGCAAACAACACACTCACCGATTCGTGCTGGCGAGCAATCGTTTCTTCGCTCTGTTTGAGAGTCTCAGCAATCTCAGCAGGCAAAACGTTAAGCAGTAATCGGTTTGCTTCAGATCGCTCTTTTAGCGCCCTGCTAACGAAGTATCCAGCGAACCCAAACACAACCATCGACGACACGCCAATATTCATCGCGAAAAAGAGCCTCCGAACGTTCTCACTGACATCGAGAGCGTTATCCGAGAAGTAGCCATCAAACGCCACGGTTATGCCGATTATTAGGAAGTAAGTCAGGAACCAGAAAGACGATTTCCTGAGCGAGAAAAACATCAATGCACCGAGCGGGCCGAGTATTGCCCACGCCAGAGTAATCCCCGAGTCGAAAAGTCCGCCGATCGACCACTGAATAATGGCTGGAAACAGTAGGATCGACAGCGTTTGTGCGTAGATCGCAATCTGGTGATTACGGGTGGCGTGCGAGATCACCAAGGACGATCCAACTACCACCGAAAACCCGAGCGGCAACGCAGTTGTCAGGCCTCAGCCGAAAACTACGGCGTACAAAGTCGCCCAGATAATTCCGGCGACACTACACGCGACCGCCACGAGAAATATGGCGATCTTTTCTGATCGAACTTCCTGCGTATCTGCCGGCTCAGAAGCGAACCTGCTCGCAATATTGGATAACACTCGTACCTACCAGCCCGTCAGTGAACACCCGCTCAACAGTTCATCCAGCCTTCTGAACGACTTGAACCACACGGCGCAAGAAGCCTACTCGGAAATCAGCTGGCTAGCACCAATGAAGGCCTTCCCTCTCCCAACGGGAGATCGGAAAAGAGAGGGACAAGACCAAACCACACCAACGCTCGACTCAGCCAAGATCACAGGCAACCAAGAAAAAGTGCCACTGGCACCACCTACACCGCGATCGTTATCTTGCCTTCTGGCGTCGATTCCCAAAGCTTGAAGAACGGAATGCCCCGACGCTCAAGCTCTTCGTCTCCGCCCTGGTGTCGGTCGAGAATCGCCATCACAAGCACCACCTCGCACCCGAAAGCCTCAACAGCATCGATAGCCGCCAACAACGATCCACCAGTCGAAACCGTATCGTCGAACGCAGCCACTTTCATGCCCGGCTGAAGATTCCCTTCGATCTGCTTCCCTGCTCCGTGTTCTTTCTGCTCGGGTCTCACGAAAAATCCGGTGCGTTTCTTGCCGTCCAAGTGCGATCGTAACGCCAACGCGCCAACAATCGGCACTGCGGCAACGGTAGGCCCACCGAACGCATCGGCTCCAGCTTCATCTATGGCAACGCTAAACGCCTGTGAAATCAAATCAGCGCCTTCAGGATCGGTCGAAAGCATGCGCCCGTCGAAGTAGTAGGTGCTCTTCTGGCCCGACGACAATGTGAAATCGCCAAAGCGAAGCGAATCAAGCTCCATCGCCCGGGTATACAAACGCTGCGAAATTTTCGTAAGTCCAGATCCGTCGGCCATACGCGAAGTTGCTCCTAATTAGCGATACAAACCCTGTTTTTCAATGTACTCAGGCACCAGCCCAGGGACGAACTCATCGATCGGACTGCCGGCCGAAAGTAAACCCCGTAAACGGGTCGCCGAAACATCAACCATTGGCCCTTCAACATACTCTGCCCCGCTCGCTGGGTGTGAAGACGCCAGAGACGTCGCATTGAAAACTTGCCCAGGTCGACCAACCGCCACAATGCTAGCCAGATCGCCTATTTCTTCCGAACGAATCCAGCGATCCATCGACACAGCAGAATCGGCGCCTACGATCAAGAAAAGCTCAGCCTCACTCCCAAGCTGCTCCCGAAGATCGCTCAAAGTATCGACCGTGTAAGTCGACCCATCACGAACGATATCCACATCGGAAGCGGTGAATCCAACTACGTTATCCACAGCCAATTTCACCATGTGGAAACGATCTTCAGCTGAAGCAACAGGAGGATTTTCGCGAAGCCACTGATCGGAAGTTACAACGAACAGAACTTCATCGAGACTCAGCCTGTGTCGAACTGCAAGAGCAACGGCGATATGACCACTGTGGATCGGATCAAACGTGCCCCCAAACACGCCCACTCGTTTAGCGACGCGTGATTTAGACATTAATCCCAGTCGAACTCCCATTGCGCAACCAACACCGTGTCGCCAGCTTCGATTCCGGCGTTTTTCAGTGCTTTCGTAACCTTCAACTGCTCCAAGCGACGATGGAACTGAAGCCGAGCTTCCCATGTGTCAAGATTGCTGCCTTTGGCAAGTCGAACAGCCTTCGGGTGAACGATTCGAAGATCACCACCCGGCTCACGTATAACGACATCGCTCGACTTTCGAACGAGAGGACGAAGCACAGGAATCTCGTCGACAGGAACATTAGGAACAGGTTCTTCCTGATCGTAACTCGCCTGCAAAAGATGAAACATTGCCGTCTTCAACTCTTCAAGCCCGTCGTACGTGGCAGCCGATACGAAGAACATTTGCTCATGAAGCCCGTCGATATCTTCAAGGCTCTCTTTGATCTCATCGATCAGCACTGAAACCTCGTCGAGGTCGAGCTTGTTGATAGCCAGTATCTGGGGCTTCTTCGCTAACGCTGGGTCGAACTTTGAAATCTCGTCGTTAATCGCCTTGATACGACCCGGCACATCGTCCTCACTGCCATCGACAACATGCACCAGCACCCTCGTACGCTGAACGTGCTTGAGAAACTCGTCTCCAAGCCCGATTCCCTGATGCGCACCTTCGATTAACCCAGGAATATCGACAGCAACGAACGCCTGCGGACCGTGCTCAACAACACCAAGCACCGGCTTGAGCGTTGTGAACGGGTAGTCGGCTACTTTCGGCCGAGCAGAACTTATAGCGGTCAATATGCTCGATTTACCGGCGTTGGGCATGCCGATCAGGCCAACATCGGCCAACAGCTTCAGATTCAGCCTTACACGCCGAATTTCACCCTCGCCACCAGCTTCCGCCAACAAAGGCTCCTGGTGAGTAGCGGTTACAAAGTGGGCATTGCCCCAGCCGCCTCGGCCGCCCGCGGCAACAACCATTCGCTGTCCAGGCACACTCAGATCGCCGATCAGTTCTTTGTCTTCAGCGTCATCCCAAATCCAAACTTCAGTCCCAACCGGAACAGTCACTTCAACAGAATCGGCTTTTGGACCATTTCTGTGGTGATTGTCGCCACGACCACCGTTTTTCGCGATGAAATGTGGCTGCCAGTGAAATTTAGTCAGGGTATTTATTGAAGGGTCGGCAATCAAAATAATGTCGCCGCCATGACCGCCATCGCCACCACCAGGTCCGCCACGCGGAAGAAGTGCCTCTCTTATGAAAGACACAATTCCATGTCCACCGTTACCGGCACGGACTTCTATTACTGCAGAATCAAGCATGTGGAAATCTAGATCAAGAAATTATCACTGTTATTTAATAGTGATATTAGTAAGCAATCTTGATAAGTGGATAACGTTCTTACTCTGAGTATAAAGCTGATGTTGAAAAACGGTTGGTAACAGCACAACCAACATGGAAATATTTGGTGTGATTTTTCAAGTCTGTGGAATATCCAACATCGCTTACTCCACAGAATGAATCGGTGAATAAATGGATTAGTTTTTCACCAGAGTTACCTTGATTTATGACCGTGTCCATCCACATGTTTCAACTTGATCGCATCGTCGATTTAACACTCGATTCAGAGTTGTCAGCAGCTATTGATTACAGAATTTCCATATCGCCAGGAGAATGTCCAAGTTTGGTGAGCATCATTGCTACTTCGCTACGGTGCTGGGTGCCGTGATTAATCACATGCAGCATCATCTCCCACAGCACTCTGGTCTTCTTCTCGCCAGAAGGCGTGTCACGTTGGTATATACGTTCGAGATCGGAGTCAGAATTGAGCGAACTTATAAAGGCTTTAAGCTCTAAGTCTCCCGTATTCCAGAGGTGGACCAAGCTAGAAACGTCTGGGTAATCTTCGACTCGAAACTTGAGATCGAACGCCTCTTCGCCGGTAAGACGAGCGCTCCACCAGGCAGCGTTTATCTGGGTAACGTCGAAAATGTGAACCAGTGTGTCCCTGATCGAGGGTTGTCCTTCGACGATGATCGAAGTTAGATCTTCAGATGAAATCTGCCCGACTACATCGAGAGTGTGGTTGTTTACTTCGCGCTGATACTCGTAGAGCCGAGTTATGGCATCGAGGAACATTAGGGGCACTCCTGAATAAGAGCGAGTTTAGTTCACGGCCGTACTTTGCACGTTCAGGAGTGGCCGATTCGAACTAAACGCTAATCCGACGTGCCCGAACCATGATGTCTCGAACTGCAGCCAAATGCCGGCGTACTGAACCATCGGTTTCCATCAGCTGCTCGAACCGCTTCTGCGCATAAAGAACCGTTGAGTGATCCTTGCCACCAAGCGATTGACCAACTCGACTAGAAGTCAGGTGAGCATCTTCTCGAAGCATATACATCGCCATACGACGAGCACCAGCGGTTTCCTGATCTCGACGTTTACCGATTATCCGATCGACAGCGACTCCGGTGAACTCCGATATCGCCGAAAGAATCTCGTCAACTGTCGCAACGTCTCTTGGAGTTTCGGCAAGCAGGCTCTTCAAAGCCTGGTCAGCAAGATCAGTTGTAATCGGGCTGCCCACCAATTGGGAATATGCGATCACCCTGTTCAACGCGCCCTCGAGTTCACGAACGTTCTGGTGAGCACGTTGCGCAATCTGATCGAGCACCGTTGGCTCAAGATCTGGCATCTTGCTCTGCAAAATAGCGTATCGGGATTCGTAGTCGGGCGGCTGTAGGTCTACTTCCAGACCACCCGCAAGCCGCGACTGAATCCTGTCCTGTAGCAAACTCTTGCTCGCTGGCTCATCGCCAGTAACAACAAGCTGCTTGCCGGCCATGTGAAGCTCGTTGAACGTATGGAAGAAGCCTTCCTGCGTTTGCGGCTTCGACACAATGAACTGAATATCGTCGATCAGCAAAACATCTGTGCTGCGGTACCGTTCACGGAACTTACTTGCGGAACCATCACGTATGGCGCTTATGTATTCGTTGGTGAATCGTTCGCTATTCACGTACATAACGTTCATGCTACGAGCAAGCAGCGTGTGCCCAATTGCGTGCAGAAGGTGAGTTTTGCCAAGCCCGACCTCTGAATAGATATAAAGCGGGTTGTAAACACTTCCTGGAGACTCAGCAACCTTCGCCGCTGCTGCCTGCGCAAGCCGGTTCGAAGGACCCACAACAAACGTGTCGAAATTGAACGAAGACTTCAGCGCATACGATTTGGCGTAGTTTAATTTCCCAGCCGCCTGAGGGGCTTGAGAATCGTTCTGTTCGGCACCTTCAACTAGCAGGTTTTCTGAGGGTTTCGTACCGTTCGCTCCGTGGACCCTAAACTGCACTTCTAGCTTACGTCCGGCTACGCGAGAAACCGTTCTTACGATGGTTCCAGATAAACGCTTTTCGAGCATTTCTGCTGCAAAAGGGCTGGGGGTTGAAATGGTGAGGATGTCATCCACTAGACCTACTGTTGAAGTAGGTTTTAACCACGTTTCGTAGTTAGGTCTGGGGATTTCAAGTTGGAGCTGCCCCAGTGCTGCTGACCAAATTTGCCGCGCTGTATCCGTCGTCAAACCCTCACTAAAATTGGGCGCAAGTCGCCCTGAACCGAACCTATCGGTTTATAAAATCATCGACCAAATATGTGGAATACCTAGACCGGCTAAATCGGCAGCTGGACGTTGCCTGCGGTGGTGCCTGTCTGAGGGCAACCGTACCATGCAGTGGGTTGGGGTATGCAACCCCCCGGATGGGTAAATTGGCTCAGATTTTGAACCAATTTCCCAACAATTTTGTGACATCGTTCACGACCCAGTTTGAGGCACCATTAAAATTACGATACTTCCGCCTAGCCCATCCTGCGCGCGCAGCCCTTTTCAGCGCGCCGCGCCCAGCGCGAGCTTATAAAGTAGCTGCATGAGAATCACATTTTTCGGATCGCCTCAAGAAGCTGCTGATGCGCTGAGTTCACTTATAACAGCGGGGCATGAAGTAGCCGCCGTCTACAGTCAACCTGACCGTCGCGCTGGTAGAGGGCGTACAAAATCACCAACACCCGTCAGCGCGTTCGCAAAAAAACACGGGTTGCCTGTTCGAACGCCCAGAGGTCTGAGAAATAATCCAGAAGAATTGACACAACTCGCTGAAACGAAGTCCGATGTCTTCGTCGTTGTAGCCTACGGTCGAATTCTCCCGCCTGAAGTTCTCCGTATAGCGCCGATGGGCGTCGTGAACATCCACCCGTCGCTGCTGCCGCTCTATCGAGGACCCAGCCCGGTCGTGACTGCCATTCTCGATGGGCAACGCCAGACAGGGGTTACGGTCATGCTGCTCGATGAAGGAATGGATACCGGACCGATCCTGAAACAATCGCCAAAAATCGATCTGGATGGCACCGAACGAGGAGCCGATCTTCAGGATCACCTCTTTAAGGAAGGGGCGCTGCTCTTGCCGGGAGTGCTTGGGGGCTTGCAGGACGGCTCGATCACGCCAACACCTCAGGATGACTCACTGGCGACCATCACGGGCTTGCTTGAACGATCGGACGGCGAGATCAACTGGTCGTCGTCGGCTGTGCAGATCGATCGAATGGTTCGAGCTTACGATCCGTGGCCGGGCACGTTCACCAGCTGGAACGGTAAAGCCCTGAAAGTTCTCGATGTCGCAGTCAGCCCAGAGCCGGCTTCGGCCGTTGGGCAGGTAACGGTAGTAGAAGGACGCCTGCTTGTAGGGACGAGTTCAGGAGCCCTTGAGATAACTCGGCTTCAGCTTGAAGGACGCCAGGCAGTCGCAGCCGACGATTTCCTACGTGGCCAACCAGAAATCAACAGCGCAACGCTGGGTTAGCACGACCTCCCCCCTAATTCCTTCTCCCCAGAGAGAAGGAATTAGGGGGGAGGTCGTGTGGTGGAAATGATCGAATCTAGTGGTGTCGAGCGAATTCGTTGAGATTCGAGCACTTTTTGGCTCAATCAACAATTTCACCCTCACCCCAACCCTCTCCCACTGGGAGAGGGGGTCGTCCAATACCGGCTAACTAAATAGTCTCGATCTGAACAATGTCGCGGTGAGCCAGGTGACTGCGAACGTGGTCTACGTTTGCCAGCCAGAACTCGCTGCCGTAGAACGCAGCCTCGGCCTTTTCGATGCTTGCTACATCGTCACCGTACGATCGAATCCAGATGAACTGGGATTTCACATCGTTCACCCAAGAACTCTCAACCTTGATTCCCGCTTCGGTCATGGCAGGAATCAACTTCGGGAACGTCTCGAGCCAGCTATCCAGCATTCCTTTGTTAATGGTGTACGTGCGCAGGTGAGCAATAGTCATCGTCTAGAAAAACTCCGAAGGCCAGAACGACCCTCCATCAAGTAAAAATCAGATGCTGATTCTACCGAGCAAAAGCTTCGTATGGGGGGCTCTGTCATTGCGAGGAGCCGCCCTGAGCGACGTGGCAATCACGGTGAACCTGAACCACCGTCCGGAATCAGCCAACAACGTTTGGAGATTCAACCCCTCGACAGCCATGCTGACGCCGCCATCCAACAAGGTCAGCAGCTTAAGTGAATACTAGAACCTACGCCGTTTACATCCTGTCTAATAAACACCGCACCCTCTACACGGGTGTCACCAGCGATCTCGTGGGTCGGGTAGTTCAACACAGATCCGGTATCGGATCAAAATTCACTAAATTACATCGCCTTCACTCACTAGTCTGGTACGAAACAACCGAAGACGTGTGGTCCGCACTCGAACGCGAAAAGCAGATCAAAAGCTGGAAACGTGATCGGAAGTTGAGGTTGGTCGAATCTTTGAATCAGGCCTGGGGCGACTTGTCTCCTGAAATCGGACTGCCCGTTGCTCAGAAACGCTGATTGCCACGTCGTCCCTCCTCGCAATGACAGAGAATCGCGACCGCCAACCCAATAACCCAACTAACCCTTAAGCATCCCCATCAAAGCCCGCTTGCCACCCGGGCCCGAGATCTTCTTCATCATCTTCTGCATCTGCTTGAACTGACTCAAAAGCTGGTTGACCTGCGTAGTCGTCGTGCCCGATCCATCGGCAATCCGCTTCCGGCGCGAACCGTTGATGATCGTAGGTTCCCGCCGTTCGGCCTGCGTCATCGAATGAATAATCGCCTCAACACGTGCCATCTGGCGTTCATCGATGTCCTTAGGGTTGAATTTGCCTCGCAGTGCACCCATGCCGGGAACCATCCCGATAATGTCGGTCAAAGAACCCATCTTCTTGATGGCCTGGAACTGCTGCAACATATCGTTCAAATCGAACTGATTCTTGCGAATCTTCTGTTCGAGAGCCAGTGCCTCTTCGGTATCGAACTGAACCTCGGCCTTCTCGATAAGCGATTCGACATCGCCCATGCCCAGAATTCGTGAAGCGATACGGTCGGGGTGATACACCTCGAACTGGTCAGGCCGTTCACCAATACCGATGTACTTGATCGGAACTCCTGTAGCCTGCCGCATCGAAAGCGCAGCACCACCACGGGCGTCACCATCCATCTTCGTGAGCACCATGCCGCTAACGCCGATACGTGAGTTGAACTCACCGCCAGAACGCACAGCGTCCTGACCCGTCATGGCGTCGAGCACCAGCAACGTTTCCACCGGCTTCGTGGCGTCACGAATCTCCTCAAGCTCGCCCATCAGGTCATCGTCAATGGCGAGCCGACCAGCGGTGTCGAGAATGAGGTAGTGAACATCGTCTTTTGCAGCCTGTTTGACGGCCGCCTTGGCGACCTTCACCGGCGTCGATGAAGACGGCTCTTCCGAGTAAACCGGAAGATCGAGCTGTTTACCGAGCTGCTTGAGCTGGTCGACGGCAGCAGGTCGCTGTAGGTCACACGCCGCCATCATCACCGAATGCTTCTGTTTACGGAGCCATAGAGCCAGCTTGGCCGCAAGGGTCGTTTTACCGGCACCCTGCAAACCAATCAGCATAATCACGCTGGGCGGCTTTTCGGCTCGAGCAAGCTCAACGGTCTCGCCACCAAGGATCTCGGTCAGTTCTTCTCGAACGATTCGGATTACCGATTGGCCGGGAGTTAGCGATGCGTAGACTTTGTCGCCATCAACGCGTTCTTTTACGTTTTTGACGAATTGTCGAGCGATTTTGAAGTCGACGTCGGCTTCGAGGAGCGCGAGTCGAACCTCGCGAAGTGCCGCGTCGATGTCTTTTTCAGATAATTTACCGCTGTTGGTGAGCTTGGAGAAGACTCCGCCAAGCTTGTCGGAAAGTGACTCAAACATAGTTCGAGTCTACATGCCAAATCACCACCAAAACCGCCTACGCGCCATGGCTTTAAGGTGATGCACCCTAATTTCTCGACCTCTGTGGAGAGACCTTCGGCAGTGAAGGGATCGGTGGTTTTTTTACCTGAACACCCCAACCACTGTCATCCTGAACTCGATTCAGGATCTGTGAAGGAGGCGGGGTGGTGGCGCGTTGCCTACGAACGGCGCCCATCCCAAGCGAACAAACCCTACCGGCCCTCTGCTTCCAATTCAGCCTCAGCAGTAGCCGTTTCAGGAACAAACAACGTGGCGATAGCTGTTAGTTCGATCTCCTGGGCCTTGCCACGATTGGCAGCCGAAGCCGCCAGAAACCAGATAATCAGCCTCAGCGTGATCGCCAGAAGAGCCCGGTAACCAACGGCCTCGTACCGCTTCCTGAACGAAAGTCGTTGGCCTGTAGCTATGTTTGGTCTGGGTTGAACCCGTCTTGGTTCTTCGTTCATTTTCGTTATTAACTATCCGGCTGCCCTGTGCGGTACGGCTCACCGTACTCAACAACGGTCCCGCCAATGTTCACTGAATCGAGCAGCGCAAGCCCCGCTTTTAGAACATCTTTTTGCTTTTCAACATCGAACGGAGCCGACAACGGACGGCCCATCGGATGTGGGGTTAACAATATTCCGAGCCGGGTTCATAGCTGCAGTACGATCTCTGAACACGGTTGACATGATTATGACGCTGGGAATCCCAGCCTCCTCAAACGCTCTCGCTACGTGCCCGACCGACACGTGGCATAGGGGTCATATTGGAACCAGTACAACCGCTTGCGCCCCTGCGGCCTTCAGCCGGGCCGCCCAAGCGGGTGCTATTTCTTTCCGCAGGCGCAACTGCGATGCAAGGCCGACGAACGAATAGGCAGGGCTTACGAATTCACCAATGACCCCTTCAGCTTCGAGCTCGACCATACGATCGATCGGTAGCGACACGTTCCGATCTGACTCAGTAGCCCGAATGTCGTAGGCACCATGCCTAACCCGGGTTTTCGAAATGGGTGTGCTGATAGGAATTTCCGAAAGAATGGGGTCGGTCTTCCCGAACTAACTCGTCATCTTGACGACCTGTTCCTGCGTCAGACCCTCCATCCCAAGCGGCTTAGGATCATCGCCATCGACAAAATGCCCGGTCGTGGTCAGAAGCGCTACCCGACTTTTGGAAACTGGCTGGTCGAGCACGGCAAACGGTCTGGAGTCGTACTCGAAGTTTCCGGGCCCGGAATACGCAAGCGATTGCGCCCGAACTACCGCTTCGACTATCGGCCCGGTATTGCCATCATCGATCAGGTTGCCCGTGAGATCGAGTAATTCCTGCAAAAACTCGTCAGCAAGCTGCTCCGACCCTGTCTTTAAAAACTTGAAAAGCAGATCGGTTCGTGAACCGTACGCAAATGAATTGCGAAACTCGTCGAATGATTCTTTACCGACTCCACCAGGCTCGGGTGAAGACGATTCGTTGGTTGCCATGGCGCCAGTCTACTAACCCTGCCCCAGAAAAACTCAAATAAATGCAAGCCCGCTATCAGAACTACACCATTTGCCCAACATCGCCATCGGTTTCAAGCTTGGCTTCGGTTCGAGCCTGAACATCATCGAACGACCACCCCGGAGCCGTTTCGCGAAGTATCAACCGACCGTTTTCTTGATCGATATCGATAACCGCAATATCGGTCACGATCTGATCCACGCACCCGGGAGCTGTCAGCGGGAATGTGCAAGCATCGACGATCTTCGAAATGTCGCCACGAGCGTTGTGCTCCATGGCGATAACAACTCGCTTGGCGTTCTCGGCCAAATCCATCGCACCGCCAATACTGCCGATCCCCCGTTTGGGAATGATCCAGTTGGCAAGATCGCCGTTTCGTGAAACCTGAAGCGCACCTAGCACAGTGACATCGATGTGGCCGCCGCGAATCAGGGCGAACGACTCGACAGAATCGAAGAACGCCATGCCCGGCACGAGCTTCGGGAACTTGCCCCCGGCGTCCATCATGTTCGGATCGCCCTCACCCGGCGCCGAAAGTTCCTTGAATCCAAGAATGCCGTTCTCGGCGTGATAAAGCAGCTCGACTCCATCTGGCAAAAAATCGGCACACAACGCCGGAATACCAATGCCAAGATTCACCGTCGATCCATCAATAAGATCACGAGCAGCCCGCTTCGCTATCGCGGCTCGATTCAACCGAGGCGCCGGGTCTTCTCCATTAATTCCAGGATTCCTGGCGGTGGTCATGGGAGGGGGTCTCCTGGTTCTCGTTGCACGATTCGGTTCACATACGTACTCAAAGTGCCCACTCGCTCGGAATCGATACCGCCCACTTCCACGATCTCGTCAACTTCAACAATCGTTATTCGCGCCGCGGTAGCCATCGCCGGATTAAACGCCCTCGAAGTGCCGATGTACTGCAAATTGCCTCTCGTATCGGCTTTTTCGGCACGAATCAAAGCGTAGTCGGCCGGTAGCGCATGCTCCAGCAGGTGAGTGCGACCATCAAAGTCTCTATGCTCCTTGCCCTCGGCAACGGGAGTACCAACACCCGTTGGTGTGTAGAAAGCCGGAATGCCCGCTCCAGCAGCACGGATTCGCTCGATCAGCGTGCCCTGCGGAACGATATCGACCTCCGCCTTGCCTTCCCGCCACGCCTTCTCAATTTCACTGAGAGGATTCGTGGTGCCTGGAACCGGGAATGAACAAATGATCTTCGTTGCCTGACCACTCTCGAAAAACATGCCCTGGTCTACGGGGTCGAGATGATCTGGCCAACCGTAGCCGGTCGTTTTCGATATGCCAGCCACGTTGCCGATGATCGTCAGATCGCCAACTCCGAGATCGCGCAACGCCAACATCAATCGGGTCGGCTGCCCGCCTGCACCGCCAAATCCGCCAATCATTATCGACGCACCCGACGGAATATCGGCTACGGCATCGGCGAACGAATTGGAGATTTTATTAATTGGCACGGGAGCCAGATTGTACGGTCTTTTGCCCGAGCGTCGCATACACTTCGCAAAGTTTTTGCCCCCAATGGCATTAAATTCAGGAACCCACCGCAGGAATATGACCCCAAAATCCAGCAAAAACGATTTCATCCTTATCGCACACCGGGGCGCTTCATACGACGCACCGGAAAACACTTTGGAAGCGTTCGATCTGGCGCTGGAACTGGGATTCGACAACTTCGAAACCGACGTTCAGCTTACGAGCGACGGCCGAGCCGTTCTGGTGCACGACGATAGGCTCGATCGCACCACCGATACCACCGGACTCGTCAAAGAAACCAGCATTGCGAAAATAAAATCGCTAAACGCCGGGCTCTGGTTCGAGGGACCTGAAGACAGCGCCGGCGTTCACGGCGTGATGGCATATCCCGAAGCGTGGGTACCAACCCTCGACGATTTTCTCGAACGATACGCCGGCAAAGCCCACGTTCACCTCGAACTGAAATCAACCGACGTTGAACTTGCAGCCACCGCCAAGAAATCGCTCGAAAAATGGGGCTGGCTCGACCAACACACCGGCGACAGCATCGCACCCGGGCTAACGATCTCATCGTTCCGATTCGAGCAACTCGAACGTTCGATTGCCATCATGCCGAATATCGCCCACGGCTGGCTGCTTCAGAAAATCGACAAAGCATCGCTCAAAGCTGCAACTGATCTCGGACTCTCAGGAATCTACCCAAACGCAGGCAAGGTCACCGAAACTCAAATCAAACGGGCCAATGCAGCCGGACTCGTCGTTCGAACATGGGGCATCGCCGATTCCAAAGCAGCACTGCGCCGGGCCTACCGGTCAGGCGCAGTAGGCACAACAGTGGATTGGCCAGCAAAAGCCCGCGAAATAATCGCTGGGCTTTAGAAGGCAGGACTGCGCTATCTGTCATTGCGAGGAGGAACGACGTGGCAATCAGCGTTTTAGAGCAACGGGCAGTCCTATTTCAGGAGACAAGTCATCCCAGCTCGGATTGAGTCCGTCAACCAGTCTCAACTTCCGATCACGCTTCCAACTCTTAATTTGATTCTCACGTTCAAGTGCAGACCACACATCTTCGGTCGTCTCTTACCAAACCAACGAGTGAAGACTGTGCAACCGCGTGAACTTCGAACCGACCCCCGTTCGATGTTGGATCACGCGACCGTTTAGATCGCTAGTAACGCCCGTGTAGATGGTCCGCTTTTCGTTCGAAAGTATGTAAACGGCGTAAGTATTAGTGTTCATATTGAGTCGTGACAGCATGACCGGATTCGCTTACTACCTCAAAACGCTGTTGGCAGATTCAATCGATGGTTGAAGTACAACGCTGATTGCCACGTCGTATCTCCTCGCAATGACAGATTGCCATCACCCCAAACCCAACAACACCGCGATACAGTCGCGCTCAGAAATTCCAAACTCGACCACTGGTCGACCACAGCCGCAAGAAGTAACTCATGAAGATCGAAAAAGTTCGACTCCGCCACGTATTCGGAACCATCGAAACCGATGGCCTGTTCTGGGAAGAACGACTGGTTCAACCTCTCGATGTCTACCCGGAATTCCGCGACGTCACAAAGCGAGTCGAGTGGAGCAGCGAGAAATCCAAAAATGAACTCGCCCATAACGCTTACTTCGTTCAGATTGAAACCGATGAAGGAGTAGTTGGCATCGGCGGACCGATGGACAAAGCTGTTGCGTTCATCGTCGAAAACGAACTTTCTAAGTTCTTGATCGGCCGCGACCCACTTGCGATCGAGTTCCTCTGGGACATCATGCACCGTGGATCTGTACACGGCCGCCAGGGCAACACGATGATCGCCATCAGCGCGATCGACAACGCACTCTGGGATCTCAAAGGCCGCTTCCTAAACGTCCCCGTCTACTCGATCATTGGCGGCCCAACCCGAACGGAAGTCCCCGCCTACGCTTCAATGCTCGGCTACAACGTGCTCGACATGGGCCTCGTAAGAGAACGTGCAAAACAGAAGCAAGAAGAGGGTTACACAGCCCAGAAATGGTTCTTCAGGCACGGCCCAATGTCGGGCGCAGAAGGCCTGAAGAAAAACGTCGAATTAGTCGAAACGCTTCGTGACACCCTTGGCGAAGACGACGACATCATGTTCGATTGCTGGCAGTCGATGGACGTGAACTACGTGATCAAGCTTGCTCAGCAGATCGAAGATTACGCCCCTCGCTGGCTCGAAGAATGCGCAATGCCCGATCGCATCGACTCCTACCGCAAAATTCGAGAGGCGACCAATATTCCACTCTCAGGCGCCGAGCACCATTACACCCGCTGGGGCATGAAGCAGTTCATCGACGCAGAAGCACTCGATATTCTTCAGCCCGACATCTATTGGGCGGGTGGACTTTCCGAAGTGCTCAAAATCGCAGCAGTTGCAACCACATACGATCTGATCACAATCCCACACGGCCACTCGACCAACGCCGGTATCCACTTCTCGGTATCTCAGTCGCCAATTCACACTCCGTACCAGGAGTATCTGGTCAAGTGGAACACAATCCACCAGCACTTCCTTAAGGACCCCGTTCAGCCAGAAAACGGCATGATCAAGCTGCCTTCAGGAGTTGGAATGACGATGGACCTCGACCCCGACAAGATCGAAAAAGAAGAAGAACCAAACTTCGGATCTTAGACACAAGCCAACACAGCCCGCACTCGCCATCATGAAAATCACAGACATCAAACTTCGCCAACTCACCGGAACCATGGAGGTCGACGGACCGTTCATGGAAGAACGTCTCGTAATGCCGCTCGACGTCTACGAAGAGTTCAGAGTGCAGGGTCCGCCCGAGCGCGGCAAACAGATCGACGACACCCACTTCCAAATAAACCAGGTGTGGGTGCAGATCGAAACCGACGAGGGCGTAACCGGCATCTCAGGCCCCACGATGCCTGGCGGCACGGCGTTCCACGTGTACCAAATGCGAGATTTCCTGATCGGACGTGATCCGCTGGCGACCGAGTTCCTTTGGGACATCATGCACCGCAAGTCGGTTCACGGTCGACAGGGCGAAAACATGATGGCAATCAGCCTGATCGACAACGCCCTGTGGGATCTCAAAGGCAAGTGGTTCAAACAGCCGGTATCAACG